>CAZPUV010000022.1:0-9175 GCA_964589805.1 uncultured bacterium
CGGCGGCGAGCAGCGAGGCCAGCATGCCGTAGACCAGCAGCTCGGGCTGGCCGGCCAGCAGATTGGCGTCGATCATGCCGCTGCGGATGGTTTCGGTGACCGCGCCGCCGGCGAGATAGGCGCCGGTGCGCTCGTTGAGCCGCGCGCCGGAGCGATCCTCGACGAGGCGGAAGCGGTAGTCGCCCGTGCCGCCGCTCGCGACGAACGTCAGGAGCCCGAGGGGCACCGCGCTCGGGGCGTCCTGGGTGAGGCCGAGGGCGGGCTGGATGCAATCGCCTCCACCGGGGAACTGTCGCGTGTCGCGCTGGTGCTGAAACAGCTCGCGGCTTCGGGCGCGACCGGAACCACCCTTATCTTCGACGAAATCGATGCCGGCGTGGGAGCGGACCTGGGCGGCGCCCTCGCGGAGAATCTCCTTGCGCTGTCGAAAAAACATCAGATAATCTGCATAACTCACATGCCTCAGATCGCCGCCCGGGGCAACTCCCACCTCGTCGTCCTGAAAGAGATCGACGGTGACCGAACGAGGGTCCGTGTTCGTGCCGCCGAGGGCGACGAAAGGATCCGGGAAATCGCCCGCATGCTGGGCGGGGATCAGGGAAGCGACCGGCGCCTGGCGCTGGCGGCCGAGATGCTGCAGCGGCAGACCGCTCGACGCAGGAAACACGTGCGCCCGTAGCTCAGCTGGATAGAGCACTGGCCTCCGGAGCCAGGTGTCGCAGGTTCGAATCCTGCCGGGCGTACCATACTTCATCCCGGAGCCGACTACGGTGTTCAGCTGGCTGCTCCGTCTTGCGCTGGCCCTGCTCGCGATTCGATTCGTAGCGCGGGCGATAGGGCGCCGTCCACGCACCGCGCCGCGGCCGTTCGACCCGGACACCGGACCGGACCGGGCCCGGGCGCGCGATCGCAGCGCGCTGTCTCCGTACGAGATCGACGACGCGGACTACGAGGAACTGCCCCGGAGGTAGGTGCTGCCATGTTCGTCCAGCCCCGGCGGCCGCGCCGCACGGGCCGGTTCCGTTCCGGCCGCATGCGCACGGAACGCGAGCGTCGTGAGTACGTGCTCTCACTCCTTGCGAACGCCGCGGTGAAGACGGGGCTCGCGATCGCCCTCGTCGTGGCCGCCGTCCAGGCGTACCGCGCAACCACGACGCACGCGGCGGGGGTCTCGCTCGCGCTGCGGCTGTTCATGCCCCTCGCGTTCGCTGCGGGCGGACTCCTGGCCCTGAGGTCCGGGATCCGGGCCTTTCGGGACGCGAATGAGATTCGCGCGGCGCCGCTGATCAAGGACGACGAGGACGACCCCGGCACGCCTTCCGCCACGTGAGCGTAACGAACACATTTACAGCGGGTTAAAACGTGTTCATGGCATGCGAATTGCACGCCCCTCGCCGGGATCCAGCGCGATTCCGGGGCCGCAAAGCACTTTAACCATCCGCTGTATCCTGTTGTGATGAAGAAACTTATACGCCATCGCGACATCCTCTTCTCGACGCTCTCGGAGATCACGAGCCTGATCGTTGCCGGCCACGACAAGCGGATGATCTTCCGGAAGGTGCTCGACTGCTCGATCCGCGTGCTCGACGCCGAGCGGGTCTATCTCCTCGAACTCGACGGAGACCGCCTGGTTCGCTACTCGCGGGAACGCGATGACCCGTCGACCGATCTCAAGGTCGACGTACTGGATGAGACCCCCGGGGTTCTCGGGTGGATGATCAAGGAGACGGAACAGGATGCCTACCAGCCCGGGCGGGAACTGGGGCTCGACGTTCCCACGCTGACGCGGAGCCTCGGCGAGGAGACCGGCAACCGCGTGATCATCAGCGCCCCGCTGGTCGCGAAGACGTCCATGTTCGGTCTGCTGATCGCCATCGATCGGAGCGGGTCGATGTATTCGCCCGAAGACGTGCGTCTGTTGACACTCCTCGCCAACCAGGCGGCCATCGCCCTGGAGAACGCGCTTCTCTACCAGAAACTCGAGCAGGAAGCCATCACGGACGCGCTCACGTCCGTGTACAACTACCGATTTCTCATCTCGTCGCTGGAAGGCGAGATCAAGCGCGCGCGCAGGTTCAAGCAGTCGTTTTCCTTCGTGATGCTCGACGTCGACAACCTCAAGTCGTACAACGACCGGCACGGACACCTCAGCGGCAGCCAGGTGCTGCGCGAGATAGCGGCCATCATCAAGACGAACTGCCGCGAAATCGACTTCGTGAGCAAGTACGGCGGGGACGAGTTCGGAATCCTCCTGCCCCAGACCAGGCCCAGCGGCGCGGAGAAGGTCACGAGCCGCGTCGTCGACGCTGTGCGCGAGCACTGCTTCGACGGTCAGCACCCGGGTCTGATCACGTGCAGCGCCGGCGTTTCCTCGTTCCCGCGTGACGGTCAGACGGCACAGACGATCATCGACGCGGCGGACAAGGCGCTATACCAGGCCAAACGGACCGGGAAGAACGCGGTCGTCACCACCGAGAGCCTCATCGAGGACATGACCTGACCGGATTCACGGCCTCGGAAACGTCCTTCAAATCTATACTTGTCGTGCGCGGCCGGGTGCGATTAGGCTCGGCTGGTTCGATTTCGGAAGGGAGCAAGGGAAGGCAATGACACTGATTGGCAAGCTTCGCGAACGGGACGCACGAACCGCCGTCATCGGGCTGGGCTACGTGGGGCTGCCGCTGGTCGTCGAGCTGGCCCAGGCGGGATTCAACGCCGTCGGCATCGACGTCAACGCGGACAAGGTCCGGCGGGTCAACGCGGGCGACAGCTACATCAAGGATGTCCCGCCGGAGGCGCTCGGGGCGGTCGTCGACGCGGGCAGACTCACCGCGACGACGGACTTCGCCGTGCTCGCCGACTGCGACACCGTCAACATCTGCGTGCCCACGCCGCTGCGCAAGACGCGCGACCCCGACATCTCCTACATCGTCGCTTCGGTGGAGGAGATCGCCCGGCACGTGCACGCAGAGATGCTCGTCGTTCTCGAATCGACCACGTACCCGGGTACGACCGAGGAAGTGATCCTCCCCATGCTTGCGCGCGACGACTTCCGCGTGGGTGAGCATTTCTTCCTGGCGTTCTCGCCCGAACGCGTAGACCCGGGCAACCCCCGCTTCACGACCAGGAATATCCCGAAGGTCGTCGGCGGGATAACCCCGCGCTGCACCGAGGTGGCTTCAGCCCTGTACTCGGGCGCGCTCAGCACCATCATCCCGGTGAGTTCGGCCAGGGTGGCGGAAACGGTGAAACTCCTGGAGAACACGTTTCGAAGCGTGAACATCGGTCTCGTGAACGAGATGGCGCTCATGTGCAACAAGATGGACATCGACGTGTGGGAGGTCATCCGCGCCGCGGCCACCAAGCCGTTCGGTTTCATGCCGTTCTACCCGGGCCCCGGGCTGGGCGGTCACTGTATCCCGATCGATCCGTTCTACCTGTCGTGGAAGGCGAAGCTCGCTGGTTTCGAGGCGCGCTTCATCGAGCTCGCGGGACAGATCAACGGAGCGATGCCGGAGTACGTGGTCGCGCGGGTGGCCGACGCTCTCAACCGGCGGCGCAAGGCGGTCAACGGCTCGAAGGTCCTCGTGGTCGGCGTCGCGTACAAGGCGAACATCGACGACATCCGCGAGTCGCCGGCACTGGACGTGATGCGACTACTCGTCCGGCAGGGAGCGGAAGTGGTCTATCACGACGCCTTTGCGAACCCGGACGATCCGGAGCTGAAGCACGTCGAAGCCAACGCGGTGGATCTGTCGCCCCGCACCGTCGCATCGTGCGACTGCGCCGTCGTCGTCACGGGCCACGACGGCGTGGACTACAAGGCGCTCCTGGAGAACATTCCGGTGCTGGTCGACACGCGCAACGTATACGCGGGTGTGCAGTCCGAGAAGATCGTGCGGCTGTGAACATCGTATGACGGGAGAAACGAATTGTCCGCGTATCTGGTAACCGGGGGAGCCGGCTTCATAGGCTCGAACATCGTCGAAGAACTCCTGCGCCGCGGCCACGTGGTGAGGGTGCTGGACAATTTCGCGACGGGCCGGGAGGAGAATCTGCGTGATGTGGCCCGGGATATCGAGCTGATCCGCGGCGATGTGCGCGACGCCGGCCTGGTCGAGAGCGCCGTGGAGGGCATGGACTACGTCCTCCACCAGGCCGCCCTCGCGTCCGTTCCGCGTTCCATATCGGATCCGGTGGCGAACAACGAAGTCAACGTCCAGGGCACGCTGAACGTGCTCCTTGCGGCGCGGCGGCACCGCGTCAAACGCGTCGTGTATGCCTCGTCCTCCTCGGTCTACGGCGACAGCGAGGAGCTGCCCAAGGCGGAGGAGATGCGCACCAATCCCAGGTCGCCCTACGCCGTGGCCAAGCTCGCGGCGGAGCAGTACTGCGGTGTCTTCGCGGATCTGTTCGACATGACGACGATCTCGCTGCGCTACTTCAACGTCTTCGGGCCGCGCCAGGATCCCGACTCACAGTACAGCGCGGTGATACCCATCTTCGTGAAGGCGCTGGTCGAGGGTCGCGCGCCGACCATCTATGGCGACGGGGAGCAGTCCCGCGACTTCACGTTCGTTGCCAACGTGGTCGGGGCCAATCTGCTGGCCTGCGAAGCGAACGTCCGTGGTGGAAAAGTGTACAACATCGCATGCGGGGGCCGGTTTACGCTCAACCAGCTCTACGGCGCGCTCGCGGAGCGCATCGGCTCGAGCGTCAGTCCGGTCTATGGACCGGCGCGCCCCGGGGACGTGAAGCACTCCATGGCTGCGATCGACCGCATCCAGCGGGAAATCGGCTATGAAGTTGGCGTGTCGTTCGAAGAGGGCATCGACCGGACGGTGCGCTGGTACAAGGAAGTGGGGCTCAAGCCCCTACGCTGACGGAGGTCGAGCGCGGTGAATACGTTTCTTTCCTGGCTTCGGCGGCCGATTGGCCGCGTTCTGGTATCTGGCGTGCTGTTCGCGTATCTGAACGCGGCGGTCGGCGTGTCCTACCCGCGTGCCCAGCTCCCGGTGGCCACACAGGGCGCGACGCCGGGCGCCGATTATCGCGTGGGCCCGGGCGACCACCTGTTCCTGTCTGTGCCCGGACGCCAGGACCTCAACCGCGAACTGATCCTCAATGAGCGGGGCGAAGTCTCGCTCCCGCTGGTGGGAAACGTCGGGTTGAGCGGTCTCACCGCCGGCGAGATCGAGGTGCGCCTGCTGCAGGCGATGCGCGAGTACTACCCGAGTGTCAAGACCGTGGAGGTCGTGATCACACGCACGATAAGCAATATCGTGTTCGTGAGCGGCGACGTGAAGATCCCCGGAAAGTACAGTTTCACCGAGTCCATGAACGTCTGGGAGGCGATCCGCGAGGCGGGTGGCCCCACGCCCTCGGCCGCCCTCACCAACGTGCGCATCGTCCAGGACCGATCGCGCGGTGGCCAGAGCTTCATCGTGGATGTGCAGGCCGCGCTGGACGGCGGGTCGGTCGACAACCTGCCCATACTCAAGCCGGGCGACACGGTTCTCGTGCCTGCGAAGGCCGAGGTCTATACGGGCACTTCGGGCATCAACGTGTTCGGCGCGGTGGTACGGCCGGGCGCCTACCCGCTCCAGTCCCGGCAGGACCTGATGAGCGCGCTCATGGTCGCCGGCGGCCCGACGGAGCGGGCCAAGCTCGGAGAGGTACGCATCGTCCGCCCGAATGCCGATGGGACAGCCACGACGATGGAGATCGACCTGGATCGCTTCCTCAAGAAGGGCGACATGGCGAACAATCCCAGGCTGCTCTCCGGTGACACCGTGCACATCGGCAACAAGGCGCTCACGGCTCAGAACGTGAGTCTCGTGCTCGGCTTCATCACAGCGCTGGGGACGGCCGTGCTGCTCTACTATACGATCCAGAGGGAAGTCGACCGGAACAGTGCCACGAACTAACCCGCGCCCGCCGGGGGCGCGCATGGCGACACGTGCGTAAGGTCACAGCGCAAGAACAAGAGTCGGGATTTCAGCTCAACCTGGGCGAGTACTTCCGCGTGGTGTGGCGGAAGAAGTACTTCCTGCTCGTACCGCTCGTCATTGCCGTCGCCGTTTCCAACATCGGGGTCCGTTTTCTTACGCCGGAGTACGAGTCGAGTTCGGTCATCCGGATAGGCAGCGCATCATCCGTGGACACCGGCGTCGATCGCTTCTTCCCGAATGACACCCGCCGTCGCTCGCGCGACGCGGAACTGGCGGAGCAGCTCGAGGCGGATCTCCTGGGGAGCGCGTTCCTGGATGAGTTGATCCACCGCCTCGGAATGGACCGGGATCCCAGGCTGATAGCGGCCGCGGAGCAGCAGCGGGCGACACTCTATCCTTCCGCTTCGGTGGACGATCTGGTCATGCGGCGCCTGCGCAACTTCCTCAAACAGAGAATCAAGGTCACCGGGGAGGGGCCGGGCGTGTTCCGGGTCGCCTACGCGGACGCGAACCCGGAAGCCTGCCACGTGATCAGCCAGGAGATCACGTCTCTCTACATCGAACTCCAGCGGCGTCAGACGCTCGTCGGCCTGCAGCGCGTGAGCGATTTCAGCGAGGAACAGCTCGCGATCCACAAGGAGCGTCTCGACCGATCGGAACGTGATCTGGCACGATTCAGAGAACAGACGGCGGTGAACAACTCCCGTATCAATCCGGTGGGCGCCGGCAACGTCGGGCTCGCGGACCGACTTCGCAGCAACCTGGACCTGAGCATCCACAGCGCCGAATCCACGCTGGATCGAATCCGGACGT
This sequence comes from uncultured bacterium, assembly GCA_964589805.1. Lineage (GTDB taxonomy): Bacteria > Krumholzibacteriota > Krumholzibacteriia > WVZY01 > JAKEHA01 > JAKEHA01. The sequence goes on from CAZPUV010000022.1 coordinate 6,765, forward strand.
CGATGGCCGCGCAACTCAAGGGCGTCCCGAGCGGGGATCGTATCTGGTCGGACGTCGAGCTGCGCAAACTGGTGGGGGACCTGACCGGCTGGAGAGAAGCGGAGGTGCTCGCGGAGTTGAGCGGCGGGGGGGCGGCCGGACCCACGTCGAACACCGAGGGTGTGCTCGGCGCCCAGCAGGCCATCCAGCGGCGTCTGGCCGTCCTGGTTGCGCAACGTTTCCCGGAGGTCGCCGTCGATTACCGTCCCATCGTGGTGGAGTATTTCTACCAGCAGACCGAGATCGATGCGATGCGTCAGAAGCGGGCGCGTCTCGACGAATACATCAGAAGCTTCCGCGCGAATGTCCAGGGGGAGCCGCAGCGGGAAACGGAATTGCAGCGGCTCCGGCAGGAGGTGGAGAACAACCGTTCCGTCTACAACACGTTCGCGGAAGCGGCGCGCACCACGAGAATCAGCCAGGAGGCCCAGAGCACCGAGCTGGGCGCCACCGTGTTCCTGATCGAGGCGGCCAACCGGCCGCTCGCGCCGGTCCGTCCGGACAAGGTCAAGATCCTCGTGCTGGCTCTGGTCTTCGGTCTCACAGTGGGCGCGGCGGGGCTCCTGCTCACCGAATTCACCGATTCGTCGTTCCGCTCCGTCGAGGACGTCGAGAAGCTGCTCGGAATCAAGGTGCTCGGGACGATTCCGCGCTTCGACCGGACACGCTGGTACCATGATTCTGCGCGCAAGCGGACCATCATGTGGAGCGCGACGGTCCTCATACTGGTGGGCGTGGCGGTGTCCGCGTTCTATTTCTACGGGAAGTCCACGCGCGAACAGTTGATCGACCTGGACCTCTCGCACACGCCGGCGCGGACGGCGCCGGAGCGCTGAATCATGGCCGCGCCCCGAAATCAGACCATCTTCGACGTCTACGACGGCGAGTCACCCGTCGCCACCGAGCTTCGTCGTCTCTACCACAACGCCAAGCGCGACGACGACGGGCGGCAGTACAAGTCCTTCCTGATTACGAGCTCAAACCGCGGCGAAGGGAAGAGCACGATTTCGTCATGGCTGTCGGTGACGATCGCGCAGTTTCCCAGCAAACGGGTGGTGCACGTCGACGCCGACCTTCGCCGTCCGCGGGCGCACCCGATCTTCGGCCTCCAGAACGCGGTCGGGCTCAAGGACTGCCTGGCCAACCACGTCGACCCGATGGACGTGATCAAGAAGACCGCGATCCCCAACCTGAACGTGATAACGGCCGGCGATCGCACGCCTCAGCCCGGCAAACTCTTCGAGTCGGACCACCTGAAGGAAGTCCTGAATAAACTCCAGTTCTACTATGACATCGTGATCGTGGACAGCGCGCCGGTCCTGGCCGTGAGCGACACGCTCTTCCTGTGCTCGGAGATCGAAGCCGTCATGCTGGCGGTTCTGGCGGGTGTGACACCGCGTGAGGTCGTACAGAGGGCGAAGACGGTGCTGGATGATTCGCGCGCCAATCTCATCGGTGTGATCCTCAACAACGCCGCCCAGGTTCTCCCTTATTACTACGACTACAAGTACTACGGTTACTCGCAGGAATCCGAATAGCCGGGGACGGGTACACGATGAAAGTCCTCGTGATCACCGGACTTTTTCCGAATCCCGCGCGCCCCGTCTGGGGGATCCACGTCTTCAACAATGTTCGAGCACTGTCGTCCCGGTGCGATGTGCGTGTGGTGGCACCGATCCCCTTCGTCCCGGGGCTCGGGCTCCGCGACTCCGGCGGAGATCGCGGCCAGATTCCGGCAGAAGGACACGTCGGCGGAATCGCCGTCTCCTACCCGCGGTGGCCCGCGATTCCGCTTCTGCTGCGACCGGCGCACGGGCGCCTGATGGAGGCCGGGATCGCAGCGACGGTTGCGCGCAGCATAGAACGCCACGGGGCCGACGTGGTGCTCGCGTACTTCGCCTATCCCTACGGAGCGGCGGCGGTGTCTCTGGCCAGGCGGCACGGACTGCCGGTGGTTGTGAGCTGCCGTGGAAGCGACATCAACCGCATGACACGCCCGGCCCTTCAGCGGCGTGTGATCGCTCGCAGCCTGCGGCGCGCGTCGATGGTCCTCGCCGTGAGCCGGGCCCTCGCGACGCGTATCGAAGGCCTGGGCGTGGAATCGGCGCGCGTGCGTGTGATCCCGAACGGCGTCGACGTCACCCGTTTCAGGCCCTCGAGCCGCGAAGCGGCCCGTGACGTCCTCGGGTTGCCGAGTGGAACGTTTCTTGCCGTTTGCGTCAGTCGTATGAGCGAGGAAAAGGGAATCGACGTCCTCCTGCGCGCGTGGCAGCGGTTTGCAGCTCCCGACTGCCGGCTCGCGATCGTCGGCGACGGCCCCCTGCGCACGAGGCTGGAGGATCTCGCCCGGTCGCTCAACGTCGCGGAGAACG
>CAZPUV010000022.1:9185-17212 GCA_964589805.1 uncultured bacterium
CTGGTTCGCGGCCGCGGACGTCGCGGTGTTGCCGAGTCGCTCGGAGGGCTACCCCAACGCCGTCGTCGAGGCCCTGGCCAGCGGACGCCCGGTGGTTGCCACCGCGGTCGGCGGCGTGCCCGAGATCATCACAGGGCCCCGCCTCGGTGTGATGGTCCCGGCCGACGATCCCGGCGCCCTGGCCGAGGGACTGAAGAGGGCGCGTGGAGTGGTGTGGGACGAGCACGTACTGGTCTCCGCCGTTGCATCCCGGGGGTGGACGACCGTGGCCGACGACACCTGTGACGCACTTGCCGCAGCGACCCGCGGAGACGGCTCCAACCCGGAGGAAGCCGGGAGTTGATTACCGTCGCGCACGTTGTGGAGAATCTCGACGTCGGGGGACTCGAGCGCGTGGTCATATCGCTGATCGAAGCCACCGATAAGAAGCGTTACCGCGCCATTCTCTACGCGCTCGGGGGAGGCGGGGTGCTCGCGCGCGAACTCGAAGCACGCGCCCACGGGGTGCGGCGTCTTGCCCGGCGTCCCGGGATCGATGGAGCCCTCCTGCTGCGCATGGCCCGTCATCTCCGTGCCGATCGGGTCGACGTGGTGCACTGCCACAACTACTCGCCACTCGTCTACGGTTCGTGCGCGGGGAGGCTTGCCGGCGTGTCGGGCGTCATCTACACCGCGCACGGGGCGAAGACCGCGAGCCGACGTGCGACCCGCTGGTTCCAGCGCATGCGCCTCGTCGATGATATCGTGTTCGTTTCCGACGACGCCCGCCGCGTCTCTCTCGCCGCCGGCGCGGTGCGCGACAAACGCCTGCACACGGTTCCGAATGGCGTGGATGTTGCGGCTTACGAGCGTGGCGGGGAGAGCCGCCTTCGCGTCCGCGCGCAGATGGGGATCGAGGCGGACGCAGCCGTCGTCGGCATCGTCGCGCGTTTGACGGCCGCCAAGGATCACGGGAACCTGTTTGCCGCCTTCGAGCGAGTCCAGAGGACGCACCCCGACGCCCGCTGCGTCGTCGTAGGCGACGGCGAGCTCGCCGACGAACTAGCCGCGCAACTGCGAGAGCGGGGGCTCGCGTCTTCGATTCTCATGATCGGCCCGCGCCATGATATCCCCGACGTGCTTTCCACGTTCGACGTGTTCGTGCTATCGTCGTATACGGAAGGGCTCCCCGTGACGCTTCTCGAGGCGATGGCGGCGGGACTCCCGGTCGTGGCCACGCGCGTCGGGGGCAATCCGGAGGTGGTCGTCGACGGAGAGACGGGCGTTCTGGTGCCGCCCCGCGACCCGGAGGCGCTGGCAGGGGCGCTGGGCCAGCTTCTCTCCGAGCCGGAACGAGCCAGGGCAATGGGTCGGAGGGGGCGCGACCGCTGCAATACCGTATTCGGCCTCGGCGTCATGACCGCGAGTTACGAGGCTTTGTACGAGCGTCTCACGGGAGACGACGACCGGAGCAACCCATGAAGGAAAAGAGCAGCGTCATCATCCGGTCGGTTGGTACCCTGCCGGTCAGGGACGCCGTACGGGAGATCCTGGAAGCGCTGAACTACCGGGCGATCGTCTCCCCCGGCGCGCGCGTGGTCGTGAAGGTGAACCTGAGCACGCCGGTCCGCGATAACGCGCTGGCGTCCAACACGCATCCGGAGATGCTGGATGCCGTTCTCGCCGCGCTCCGGGAGCGCACCGATTCCATCGTGGTCGCCGAGTCCGACGGAATGCGCTACAGCACCGAGGATGCGTTCGAGGTGAGCGGGTACTATCCGATCATCGCGCGCCACGGTGCCCGGCCTTTGAACTTCTCCAAAGATCACTGGGAGGAGAGCGGAGAACCCGAGTTGAAAGGCTGGCCGGTCGCCCGCACGTTGAAGGAGGCCGACGTGTTCATCACGCTCCCGGTCCTGAAGACCCATGCGACCACGGTGTTCACGGGTTCTCTGAAGAACCAGTTCGGGTGTTTCCCCCAGCGCGACCGCATCCTGTTGCACCCGCGCCTCGATCGCGTACTCGTGCTGATCAACAAGGTTGCCAGACCCCGCATCGCCCTCATGGACGGGATCGTGGCCATGGAGGGGCGTGGCCCCATCAACGGGAAGGCGCGGCGATTCAACACCGTGCTGGGAAGCACCGACGTGGTCGCGCTCGACGCAACGGCGATGCGACTCGTCGGGATCGACCCGCTTTCGTCGCGCCACGTGCGCTGGGCGCACGGGGAAGGCCTGGGCGAGATTGCCGAGGAGCGGATCGACGTCGACGGCGACTTCGCCGGCCTGCGCACGACGTTCGAGCCGGCGGAGCTGGATCTTCCGATCCGGGCGCTGGGTTGGATCTCGCGTTCGCGGTTCCTGACCCGACACCTGATTCTGAACCCGGAGAGTTTCTACCCGCTGCGCCGGGGAGCGATGGCCTTTCGCGACGTGCGCGACTTCTGTCTGCGCGCGGTACGGGCCCGGTGAGCGCCTGTGACCACCGGTGGGAGTTGCCAGGAAGACGGGGTGAAACCGGCGCCGGATCCGAAGCCCGCGCCGCGTCGTTCCGGCTGGGCGCGATACCGCTCGCCGGATTTCAGAATCGAGTTTCCCCCCGGAACGCGCGTGCTCGACATCGGCTGTGCGGAAGGCAACCAGGCCCGCGAGCTGCGCAAGCAGGGGTGCGCCTGCATCGGCATCGACTACGACGAGGCTGCCCTTGTCCGGTGCGTGCAGCAGGGCGTGCCCGCCGTCCGGGGCCGGGCCGAGTGCCTTCCCATCCCGGACGCGAGCGTCGGCGGGATCGTGTGCAAGGTCGTGCTTCCGTTCACCCGGAAGCGGGAAGTCGTCAAGGAGTTTGGCCGCGTCCTCGCTCCGGGGGCACGTGGTTTCGTGAGCACCCACGCGTCGGGGTACTACCTCCGATACCTGGTGGTGGGATCGTTTCGAGATCGGATGTACTCGGCCCGGGTGTTTCTTGCCACGTGGCTTTATGTGCTGACCGGGCGGAGGCTTCCCGGGTTTCTGGGCGACACGATCTACCAGTCTGTTCCAAGATTGCTCGCGTGCTACCGCGAGGCGGGGTTGGGGCTCGAACGTCAGATCGAGAGCCCGCGGTTCATGGGGCTGCGTGTGTTCATCTACCACATCGTCTCGAAGCCTGCCGGTCCGCCCCCGCGGTGATGGCACCGGCACTCCGGATGCCCCCGCCCGGGGCCCGACATTGGCGTTGCGTGAATGGCGCCGGCAGGGCATCTTACGGACCAGGCCGTAGACCATGGCGGCCCGTAGTGCCCCCGGGGTCCAATCCGTGTACTGGCGCGAAGATTGCGACTTCCGCGCGCCCCTTCTTGCTTTCTTTCGGTGCAACGCTCGGGATCGGCCGCCGCGCATCCGGAACGGCTTCAGACGCGCGACGCAGGAGCTGGAGGATAATCGTCATGAATCATGTCACAGTGCGGAGACGCAACCCCCTGGCCGTTCTCCTTGCAACCATCCTTGTCGCGATCGGAACCGCGGCCGCGGCCGCGGACTACTACGTCTCCACCACCGGGAGCGATTCGGCCTCGGGCAGCAGCAGCGCTCCGTGGCGCACGCTCCAGCGCGCGGCCGATGCCGTCCGGGCCGGCGACGTGGTGCACGTCGCGGCGGGGAGTTACACGGGGTTCTACCTCGCGACGTCGGGAACCGCCGCGTCTCCGATCACGTTTCGCGCCGCCGGGCCCAACGTGATCCTGAACCAGCCCAACAACCGGACGCCGGACTGCGTCAATCTCGAGGGAGCGAGCTATGTCACCGTCGAGGGATTCATCGTGGAAGACTCGCCCCGCGTCGGGCTGCGGGCCGTTCTGGCCACAGGGGTCGTATTTCGAAACAACACGATTCGCCGCAGTGGACTGACGGGAATCCTCACCGGCTACACGCCGCGGATCCTGATCGAGAACAACGTGGTTTCCGGCTCCATGGGCGAGCACGGCATATACGTGAGCAACAGCGACGTGCCGAACGACGACCCGATCATCCGCGGGAACGAGTGTTTCGGAAACTACAAGAACGGGATCCAGCTCAACGGTGACTGCGATGCCGCCGGCGACGGGATCATCCAGGGTGCGCTGGTCGAGAACAACATCGTTCACGACAACAACTGGAAGGGTTTCAGCATCATCTCCACGCAGGGTTCGATCTTCCAGAACAACCTCATGTACGACAACGGTATCACGGCGGGCGCCGGGGGCATTCATTTCGCCGACGAGCCCGGGTGCGGGCGCCCGAGCAACCAGAACCTCCTCGTCAACAACACGATCATCGAGCCCAGAATCGCCTGCGTTCGCATGACCGATGGCTCCACCGGCAACGTCGTCTTCAACAACATCTGCGTGGCCCCGAGCAGCTCCCGGCTCATCGTCGACGAGGCCGGAGGCAACCTGATCGACGCGTCCTCGAACATAACCGTCACGACGTCGACCGGGCTGTTTGTCAACGCCGCGGGCCGCGACCTTCACCTCGCCTCGGGTTCCGCCGCCATCAACGCGGGCATTCCGACCTATCAGGGGCGTCCCGCGCCGGCCATCGATCGAGAAGGCGCGAGTCGTCCTGCGGGCAGCAGGCACGACGCCGGCGCGTACGAGGCGGGCTCGGCGCCGCCGGAAGTGGACATCATCCCCCCGACGGCGGCCATCACGCAGCCGGCTCCCGACGCCGTCATCGACACGCCGACGCTCGTGAGCGTGACCGCGACCGACAACGTGCGCGTCGCACGGGTAGAGTTCCTGCTCGACGGCTCGGCGATTGCCGGCCCGGATATCACCTCTCCCTACACGGCGACCCTCGACCCCTCGGTGTACGCGACCGGCTTCTACACCCTGACCGCGCGCGCGTTCGACGACGCCGGGAACGTCGGGGTATCGCCGGGTGTGCCCGTGTTCGTACGAAACGATTCCGGCGGCGGGGGAGGAATCCCCGCGGGGCACCCGCGCCTGTGGTTGCTCTCCGGGCGCCTGGCGGAGCTGCGTGGCTATGCCTGCTACGACAACGCCGGAAACCGCATCCCGAATTGCACGCCGACCGCATTTGCCAGCGCGTTCTTCCAGTTCGTGGACACGAGCACGAAGGCCGAGCCGTGGCACTACGCGCTCGCCTACATGATCTCGGGCAGGCAGTCCTACGCCACCCAGGCCATCTCGGAAGCGACCACCATGGTGAATTGTGACTGGACGTGCGTCGCCAATGCACACAAGCACTTCCTGTATGTGCGCGACTACATGCGCTCGGTCTGCCTCGTCTACGACTGGCTGTACGATCAGTTGACGCCGCAGCAGCGCGCCAGCTACGTGAACTACATGAACAAGCTCATGTATCTGACCTGGAACGACACGGCGCAGGCGAACGCGATCTACGATACGTCGGACTGGTCGACGGGGAATGGCAAGAACAACTTCTTCTACAACTACCTGCTGGCGGCCACGTACGTGGGCCTCGCCACGTACGGGGAGAATCCGCGCACGTTCGTCCACAATGGAACGACGTACGCGGCGACTTACCGGTTGCAGAGCCGCAACGCCAACTCCGTCGTGTACGACGACCTCTACGACCTCGTACTGGCCAAACTGAGCGAACAGGCCTTCCCGGTTCTGGACACGATCGGCGCGGGTGGCGGCTGGATCGAGGGGGAGAACTACGGCCGTGCCTCCAAGCGTCACCTCTTCGAGGCCTACGTGCTCCTCGCGCAGACGGCCGGCGTCGACTACTTCAAGGACCCGGCGCACCCGTTCGCGCGCGAAGCCGTCCGCTACCAGCTGTACACGACCCAGCCGGGCGGCCGCATCCTCTATTCCGGTGGCGACGCGTCCCAGGACCCGGCGCTGCACGTGAACGCGTACGACCGCCACTTGATGCTCCTCGCGGCGCATGGCCTGCGCGGGACGCCCGAGGGAGCGTACGCGCAGTACTACTGCCAGAACGTCAAGACGAACATGAGCGACATCTCGGTCATGATCCCCTCGGATTTCCTTCTCGACCAGCCAGCCCAGCCGGCCCGGGACTATTCCGAACTGCGGCCGGCGTACTTCGCACCCGGAATCGGATGGATCAACAGCCGGTCTTCGTGGGCGAGCGATGCCATCTCCGTGACGTTCGTCAGCACGGATTGCCTCCAGGGTCACCAGCATCGTGATCAGAACCACTTCACGATCTATACGGGCGGTGCGAGCACCCCGGTCAACGGCTGGATGCTGACGGACGTGCAGCCGTACTCGAGCACGCTGCCGCGCTCCGCCAGCTACCACAACACCATTCTCGTGGACAATACGTCGCAGCGGTTCGAAGAGGGCACCGGCGAGTTGATCCGCACGGAGGTCGACAAACCCGGCTACGTCTACGCGCTGGGCGACGCAAGCGACGCCTACTGGACCAACCCCGGCGGTTACGGACACGGCGACGAGAAGCTCGTCGACGTCTACCAGCGGGAACTCGTGCACATTCTGCCCGGGTACGTGGTCGCCTTCGACCGCATCTCGCTGGCGAGCAAGTTCGCCACGGTCGAGGTGAAGAGCATGTTCCACTTCCCGTACACCAAACCGACCCAGTCAGGAGGCGCGTGGATGGCCACGAGTGGCCCCAACCGTCTGTTCCAGCAGATCCTGACGCCGGAGACGCCGCTGATCACCTGGGTGGACGAGAACACGCTTTCGACCGACCGCATGGAGACCTGGCGCATGGAGTTGTCGCACGCGACCCGGCAGCCGAACTACCAGTTCCTCAACGTGTTCTACGCCACGCGCTCGACGGTTGCGGCGATGCCCGCCACCGCCCGCGTCACCTCGACCGACGGGAACATGGTCGGCGCGGTGATCAAGGACCCGGCCCAGGAGCACGTGGTGATGTTCTCGGCCGACCCGAGCGGTCTGCCGCCCGGCGGGAACATCATCTACCAGGTCGGGTTCGACCTTCGCAGCCGCCAGATGCTGTTCGACCTGGTGCCGCTGCGCGGTTACGCCATCGACGTGGCGGCCGTCACCGAAGGCTACCGGATCACGGTGAGCGAGGGTGGTCCGCACGAGACCAGCGCCGCGGGTTCACTGGTCTTCACGATCGAGGACGTCCTGTCGCCGTCGGTGCCGGTGGCTGCGGCGCGCTGATCGGCGGCGGCACGCCCCCGGGGCGGCCTCAAAAGCTTCGTTGTTGGTGTGGGAGGCCGCGTGGTATAACCACCACGCGACCTTCTCGCTTTTTCTTGCATGATGTAATCACGATGAGAGTTCTCGTCCTCACCGCCAAAGCCATCTGGCCCCTCCTTGGCGGCGCGGAGATCCGCAATTTCAGCCTCTTGAAGGAGACGTCCAGGCACCACGACGTCTATCTGCTCTCGTTCCTGCTCGGCCCGAACGACCGCGACCATTTCGCGGATCTCGAACCGTACTGCCGGAAGATCGTCGGAATCGACCTCGTTCGCACCAAGTGGTCACGCGCCGCGCGCGCCGCGCGCAGCGTCCTGGGAGGTTCGCGCCCGTTCATCATCGACGATTACCACCGCCCGGAGATGGCGGAGGCCGTGAGGACCATCGTTCGCGACGAGAAGATCGACGTCGTCCACGCGCATTTCCTGCACGTCGGGCAGTATGGAGAGCACAAGGGACGGGCCGCCTTCGTGTACGACGCCCACAACATGGAACACGTGTTGTGGCGGCGCTTCGCGGACGTCCAGAAGGACCCGGCGATGCGGGCGTTCGCGCGGATCCAGGTGCCGAAGTTCGTGAGATGGCAGCAGCGCGTGGCCGCCTTCTCCGAGAAGATCGTGACCCTCTCCGACCCGGACCGCGACGAGTTCCGCCGCATCGCGCCCGCCGCCGACGTGACCACGGTTCCCAACGGCGCGGACGTCGAGTTCTTCCAGCCGCTCCCGGATGTGCCCGTCGAGGAGAACGCCGTGGTCTACTTCGCCAATTTCGGCTGGCCGCCCCAGGACGACGCGGCGCTGTTCTTCCATGACGAGATTCTCCCGATCGTGCGGCGCGACTTTCCCGGGGTCAAACTGTACCTGGCGGGAAAAACCCCGCCGGAGGCAAT
>CAZPUV010000023.1:0-16724 GCA_964589805.1 uncultured bacterium
GCGCGATGCGGCGGCGGGGGAGCCGGATCTCAAGGAGATCGTCGGCCCGGTCGGGCGAGGTATCCTGCGCGTCGAGGTAGGTGAAGTTCACGTTCGCGGAAAGCCGGCCCCTGCGAGAACGCAATGTCGTTTCGATGCCCTGCATGAGCGCGCTGTTCAGGTTGCGCACCTGATACACCGCGTACGTGACGCCGAGTTCACCCGCGATGTCCACCCAGTAGATCATGTCCTCGTATTCGTACCGGAACGCGGCGATGTCGAGGTTGAAGATCGCGGCCGGATTCCACCGAACGCCGGCTTCGAACGAGTTCTCGAGGTGCTCCGCGCCAAGTTTGGGATTGGGCACGAATTTCACCCCACCGCCCAGTTCCTCGCGGAGAAACAACTCCGCGATCGTGGGAGCGCGGAACGCCTGCCCGTAGAGCGCCCGCATGGAGATATCCGACGACACGCTCCACACCATGGCGATCTTCGGGCTGAACTGGTCGATGGTACGGGCGCCGACGAGGTGGTTCCAGTCGTAGCGGGCGCCAACGGTCGCTGACAACGAATTGAGCAGCGTGATGTCGTCCTGCACGAAGACCGCGTAGTTGTTGATCTGCCGGTCACCGTAGAGGATGGAGTCGGGCGACGACTCGACGTAGTCGATCTGGACGTCAACACCCAGGACGATGCGATTCCTTTCTCCCAGTCGCGTATCCACCTGGATGATGTTCCCCACCTTGTCGCCATCGATGTTCGTCTGCAGGCCGTAGGACTCGTTGCCCGGGATGGTGAGACCTGGGTCGTTCTCGTTGAAGTATGAGTCCTGCTCGTGATGGTAGTAGTAGGTCCTCATCGAGTACTTCGTATTCAATCCGCTCAATCCCCAGTAGTGAAGATCGCCGCTGAAGTAGTTCTTCTCCTGTCTGTCGTCCCGGTACGCCTCGCGGACTTCGATTGGCCGGGCCGACGAGAGCCATGCGTGCGGGTAGTCGTTGTCGGAGTGGCCACCCCCGAGGGTGAACTCGAGTTTTCGCTCGGCGCTTACGTCGTACTGGATCTTCGTGTACAGATCGTAGAAGAGATAGCCTGTGTTCTGCGCGTAACCGTCGGATTCCTTGCGGCTCCCGCTCACGAGATAGCTCATGCGCCGGGTCCTCCCGGAGTAGTCTGCCACCACCTCGCTCTGCAGCCGCGTGCCTTCCGAGTAACGGATATTCGCGGGCGCCTTCTCGAAGAACCCGAGTTTCATCTCGATCCTGCCCGCGGACGCGTATTCCGGCCGGCGCGTGATCACATTGATGACGCCGCCCATCGCGGTCGAGCCGTAAAGGCTCGAGAACGCCCCTTTGACCACTTCCACGCGATCGATGAACTGCACCGGCACGAGGCTCCAGAACGCTCCCCCGGAGTCCGATGTGAGGGCCGGCCGGCCGTCGATCAGGAGCAGTACCCGGTTGCCCACCCCGCCACCCGCCACGTCGGAACTGCCGCGAATCGAGATCGACTGCACCGAGATTCCTCCCGTGGATCGGAAGGCGGTGAGACCGGCAACGTTCTCGACCGCGCGGTCAAACGTGACCGGCACCTGGCTCTCGATCTCCCGTCCGGTGACGACCGAAACGCTCGCCGGCGCCATGCGCGCCGTCTGTTCGACGCGCGTGGCCGTCACGATGATGGGGTCTGCCTGGAGCACCACCGGGTCGAGCACGACCCGCACCCGTGTTGTATCGCCCGGCGAGACGACCACCGGTTCCAGGCGGAACGTGGCGTGACCGATCCGGGATACGAGGAGGACGTGTCTGCCGGGCGGTACCAGGTAGAGGACGAACCGGCCACGGGTGTCGGTGATGGTCCCGCGCGCGACCGAGTCCAGCACCACGTTGCAGAAGCTCAGCGCCTCGCCGGTCTTCGCGTCGGTCACGGTTCCGGCGATCGCACCCGGCAGGGGCGTGTTCTCCGCCGGCGAAGCATGCGGTGCGAGCGCGGGCAGGCCGAGAACCGCCGCCGTCATGAGACCTGTCGCCGCGCGCCGCAAACGCTCCCCGACGGAGCCTTCGTTCAGCACGGCCGGGTTCTTCACGGGGTGATCAAATCCAGATCCGCCGTGATGTCGAGCCCGCCCGTGACCAGCCCCTTCTTGATCGTGAACGGCATCGGCCCGGGCGGCCACGGGGTCGGAGGAGTGTCCCTCACGCCCACGCTGTCTTCGAACGCCCAGTACACGCCGATGACGCGCGCGGTGGATGGACTGGCCGGGTCGCGCCACGAGACGAACACGGCCGCGTAGTCACCGACCTCCAGCCCGTCGATCCGGTAGGCGTACGAACCCGGCTGCCCCGCGATCGGATCGGTGAATCCGTCCGGCGGACCCGTGGGGACCCCCGGTGGGGTATTGATGACGGAGTACGCGCCAACCTGGACATTTCCGCTCGCCGGCCAGGTTCCCAGAAACGTGACGGTTCCGGCGACACTACCGGTGTTCGGGGTGGCTGCGGGGTTGTTTTCGTCGTCGCTGCAGGCCATGAACACCATGAGCGCCATGGCACCCGCCGCGATGAGGCTTCGGCTGGAGAAATCGTGCTTCATGTCAAGCGTCCCGTGTTAGAGTGAATTCCGCCCCTGCCGCCAGCGGCGACAGGCCGAAATATCTTGTTGCAATCCGTTTCACGACCATGTAGTTTTGCACAAGTTTCAGCAGTAAAGCAAGTGTAGCATGGCCGGTCAAGAATCAAACTCCCCCGACACTCAGTGGCTGACGCTGACAGAGGCCGCGGACGCGCTCCGCGTGCACCCGACCACACTGCGCCGTTGGGCGGACTCCGGTCAGGTGCCCGTCTTCCTCACCCCCGGTGGTCACCGGCGCTTTGCCGCATCCGACGTGCGCGACATCGCGACACGGCGGCACGCGGTCCGGCGCGTCGGCCCCGTGGAACGCATCTGGGCCGACCACGCGCTCAAGCAGGCCAGAGTCAAGATCGCTGAGCAGGAACAGACGCGGTGGATGAAGATCCAGGACGATCGCGGGCGCGACCGTCACCGGCAGATGGGACAGCAGCTCATGGGGCTGATCCTCGAGTTCCTGACCGCGGAGGAGGAGGACGAAGCCCTCGTACGACGCGCGAGAGAGATCGGCAGGCAGTACGGCCGTGCTTCGCGCGAGTTGCGGCTTCCGCTCACCGAAGCGCTGCACGCTGCCATGTTCTTCCGAGACACGCTCACCGAAACCGCGGTGCAGCTCCCCGACAACATCCGCATCCCCACTGGCTCCCAGGTCCGGCTCGTCAACCGAATCGGCCGGATCATAAACGAGGTCGAGTTGGGTGTGGCGGACGCCTACGCGGTGTCATAAGATGGTCGTCCTCGCGCTTCACCGGTGGTGAACGCGACGGCCACCGATTCTGAATCAGACTGCATGTGTGGAATACTTGGATACTGCGCCCGGGAATGGGACCCGGCGCTCGAGAAGTTTTTCGGTCTTCAGGGCTTCAACCTGCAGCACCGGGGACAGGAGAACTTCGGCTGCACGTACAGCACCGGCCGGAAATTCTCGCATTTCAAGGACAAGGGGCTCGTGTCTCAGGTGTTCGCGCGCGATCGTCGCGACGAATTTGCGGATGCACGGCCTCTGATCGCAATCGCGCAGACCCGCTACGCCACCGCCGGAGGCACCGACGCCATTTCGGCCCAGCCCCACTGGATGACGCTGCTCGACGGCTTCTATTCCAACGCCACCAACGGAGACCTGCCGCTGCTCCAGCAGGAGATCGAGCGCCTCGAATCGCTCGGCACCGTGATGCTCTCCGGTAACGACGGAGAAGTGATTCTCAAGAAGATCCTCCACGGAGCGCGAGAGAACGGCGGCGACCTCGCGACGGGCATCCGGCGGCTGATGGAGACGACGCCGGGCGCCTATTCGGGGTGCCTCATGACGCTCACGGAACTCTACCTCTACCGCGATCCGCACGGTTTCCGGCCGCTCTACTACGGGCGCTGGCGGGACGCCGTCGTGTTCGCGTCGGAGTCGTGCGCGTTTCACGAGAAGGACGCGCACATTGAGCGCGAGGTCTACCCGGGCGAAGTCATCCGCTTCGACATCCACGGCGGGCAAGAGCACTACCAGGCAGTGCCCACGCATGTGCCCCGCCAGCAGTGCATCTTCGAGCCGATCTATTTCGCCCGGCCCGACAGCCGGGTGTTCTCCGACGAGAGACAGGTGGGAGACTTCCGGAACCTGCTCGGCCGGCAGTTGGCGAAGGAGCATCCACTGACGGACGCCGTTGTGGTGCCTGTGCCCGACTCCGGGCGCTACGCGGCGGTGGGTTTCGCCAGCGAGAGCGGGCTTCCACTCCGCGAACTGCTGGTCAGGAATCCCTACATTCCCCGTACATTCCAGATCGCCGGACAGGCCAACCGTGAGGACCTCGTCCGGCTGAAGTTCACCGTCATGCAGTCCCTGCTGCGCGAGTACAGGCGGTTCATCATCGTCGACGACTCCCTCGTTCGCTCGACCACGCTTCGCATCCTCATCGAGATGATCCGCGACGCCGCCGTTCAGGCCGGCGTCGACGCTGCTTCGATCGAGGTGCACGTGCGTGTCGCATCGCCGCCCATCATCGGGTGCTGCTACTACGGTATCGACACGCCCGAGATGAAGGAACTCGCTGCGGCCAATCATCCCGTTCCGGAGATCGCCGAGTCGATCGGCGCGGATTCGCTCGACTACCTTTCGCTGCCAGGGCTGGACGCCGTGGCCGGGGTCTTCGGCCGGCCGGCCGATTTCTGCCACGCCTGTTTCACCGGGAAGTACCCGACACCCTACCAGGTCCGTACGCGATAGCCCCCGGGTAAACACCCCTCTGTCCCCCGCGCAGACCGCCGCAAGAGGCGTGTCGACGCAGGCCCCCGGAAAAAACTTCCGTGGACCCCCGTTTCGGTATGCGTTATGCTCGCCCGTAGTGTGTCCGATGGTGCGGAGATTCTCGTCGGAAATGTGTTGGTCAGATTGGGAGCCTATCGCATCGCGGGAACCGTTAAAGGAGAATGTATCGTGTCCAAGAAACTGTTTGTAGGTAGCTTGAGCTGGAACACCACCGACGAGGGGCTCCGGCGCGCGTTTGAGAAGTTCGGCGAGGTTCTGGAGGCGAAGGTGATCAAGGATCGCGACACCGACCGCTCCCGCGGGTTCGGTTTCGTTTCCTTCGCCAACCCGAAGGATGCCATGGATGCCATGCAGGGCATGGACGGCCAGGAACTCGACGGCCGCACCATCAAGGTCAACGAGGCCCAGGAGCGTGAACGCACCGGCGGCGGTGGCCCGCGCGGCGGCGGCGGCTTCGGCGGCGGCGGCGGTCGCGGCGGCGAGCGTCGCGGCGGCGGCGGCGGCGAACGTCGGGGTGGCGGCGGCGGCGGTCGCTGGTAAGCCTCGTTGAGCGGACCTGTCGCTTTCGGAACGGCCCGGGTGAGAACCCGGGCCGTTTTGCTTTCCGTGCTTCGGCCTCGCACACGCGACCCGCGACATGCCGCGCACGGCCGCCCCTGTTCAGGGATCCCACAAAGGTGATAGACTTGTGTCCGTCCCCGGACCCCAACCACTTTCCGCGGCAGGCTTTACATACTCGTGTGTGGAATCCTCGGCTACTACAACCTGCGGCACGCGCCCGTAGACCGAACGCAGGAAGAGATCATCCGGCTTCGCGACATGATGGCGCAGCGCGGACCGGACGACTGCGGCTATCGCGAGGCCACCGACCGGAGCTGGGTTCTCGCCCATCGTCGTCTGTCCATCATCGACCTCTCTGAACAGGGCCGCCAGCCGATGGCCGACGCGTCGGGGCTGGTCCACGTCTGCTATAACGGCGAGATCTACAACTTCCGGGAACTGCGAGAGGAGTTGGCTGCCGCCGGAAGGATGTTTCGCTCCAGTTCCGACACGGAGGTCCTCGCGGAACTCTACCGCCGCTCGGGAACGGACTGCCTGGCGAGTTTGCGAGGCATGTTCGCGGTCATCATCGTGGACGAGGAGAAACGGCGCGCGATCATTGCCCGTGATCCCGTGGGCAAGAAGCCGCTCTACTACACGGTTCTGGGCGATACGGTCATGATAGCGAGCGATCCTGGCGTCATCGCCCGGGACCGCGAATACCGCAGGGCGGTCGATCCCACGGGCCTGTATTCGCTCCTGACGATGGGCGGAGTGAAATCCCCGAATACACTCTTTGCCGGGATTCAGAAACTCGAACCAGGGTGCTTCCGAATCCTGCAGCCCGGCTTCGATCCGGGTCTGCCGCCGGTGCGTTACCACGAATTCGAGGTCGTTCCCAGGGCGCGCCTGCGGGAAAATGGCGGCGCGCTCGAGACCCTCGACGGCCTTCTCGACCAGGCCGTTGCACGACGCATGATCAGCGATGTCCCTTTCGGCGTGTACCTTTCGGGCGGAATCGACTCCGCGCTGATCGTCAGCTACATGGCGAAGTACGTCGATCACGTGAACACGTTTTCGATCGATCTTGCCTCCTCGGCACAGGCTAAGAAGGAAACCGACAGTGCCGAGCAGGTCGCCCGCAAGTTCAGGACCAATCACCATGTCGTTGAAATGACGGATGACGAGTACATCGAGATACTCGACCAGGTTGTCTTCACCAGCAGTGGCCCGGCGATTCCCGATTCCGTCCTGATTGCCAAACTATCGCGGCTCGCGAGAGAGAACGGCGTGTTTGTGATCGAAACCGGTGAGGGAGCCGACGAACTCTTCTTCGGTTATCAGGACTACCTCGATTGGATCGACCGCGGGTACGCGGAATTCAACGATGGCCACGTTCAGATTCCCCGCGCCCTCTCGCGCCTTGCAACCGCCCTCGGGCCGCCGGTGAAGCGCAACCGGCTCGCCTACATTGTCGATACACTGGATATGCGCGCCAGCCGCTGCATCACCAGTGATTTCATCTACCAGCCCTTCTTCAGCTACCAGGCCAGGCGGCTGGCGTCGGCGTTCGTCGGCGCTCCTGTGCCAGCGTCGAAGTTCGCCATGATGAACGACGCGATCACTTCGCGTCTCGCCAACCACCACGACTATGCCCCCTCGACCATGAGTTTTCTCTGGAACACGAGTTACCGGTGGGCGGACTTTCTCCTGGACCGGATCGATCGTTACACGATGACATCGAGCGTCGAGGGGCGCGCACCGTTTCTCGACGTTGACGTCATCAACTTCGGTCTTTCGCTGGCCGACCAGTGGAAGTCCCGGAATGGGACATCGAAGTACATTCTTCGCAAGATCGCGGCGAAGAGGATCTCCAGCGAATACGCGTCGCTCCCCAAGCGTGGATTCGGTGGTGGAAACGACAACATGCTGGGCGAACGCACTTGCTCGTTCATGCGGGCCAAACTCCTGGCGTCGCCGAGCTACAGGGATTCTCCCCTTCTAGCCGTCGAACGGATCGAGAGCCCTTCACAGCTGTTTACCGTGACGACATTCCATTCGTGGATGGATCACTGGATCCTGTGAGCGGGATATCCCGCCGGATGAAAGCGCATTGTCCATTCTGAAACAGAGTGTTGTTCTCACCACCGCGCGAACACTCACCATGTTCGTGCAGTTCGTGAGTCCCATCTTCCTGGTTCGAATACTCACACCCATCGACTACGGACTGTACCAGGAGTTCATCGTGTACGCGATGCTCACGGTCAGCTTCGTAGAGTTCTCGATAACGTCGAACCTCCTCTACTTCGTTCCGAAGGACCCGGCCCGGATACGCGCGTATGTTACCGGGACGGCGGCGCTGAATCTGGGGTTCACGATCGTTGGCGTCCTGGCCATATTGTTCTTCCAGGAACACATCGCAGGACTCGCCACCTGGGACCTGACCCGGCCTCTGCTTGTGTATCTGGTAACCTACGTCAACTTCGACTTCCTCGAGATCTTCTGGATCGCCACCCGCAGGACGACAAACGTCCTGTACTACGGATTGTGTCTCGCGATAGCGCGCACGCTGACGGTCATTCTTGTCGCGCATTTCACGAACAGTGTCATAAAGGTGATCTACGCACTGATCATCTTCCAGGCCACCAAGTGCGTCTTCGTTTTCGGCTATGTTCTATGGAAGAAGTTGCTGGCCTGGCGTGTCGACTGGAGCGTCATAGTCGCGCAACTCAGGTTCGTGGTTCCTCTGGGCAGCGCAGCCGTCATTCTCTATTTCAACAACGAGATCAGCAAGGTGATCGTCTCTTCCCAGCTCGGGCCGATCGCGCTCGCCATGTACGCCATCGGGAGCAGGCAGGTGCCGTTCACGGGCATCATCCGGGCATCCGTGTCCGACGTCATTTTTCCCGAGATAGTCCGGCTCAACACCCAGGATCCGCGGCAGGGCATGGCCCTCTGGAAGAGAACCAATCTCGTACAGACCTTTCTCATCGTCCCGATCTTCTTCAGCACGTTCTTCTATGCCGACATCATCATCACCACGCTTTTCACGCGTGATTACATCAAAGCGGTCCCGATATTTCGCATCTACCTTCTCTTGATGCTGTTCAAGGACGGAATCGAAATGGGCGCGCCGCTTCGCGCCATGCATCGAAATCGTGTGTTCATCTATGGAAACATCCTGTCGCTGGGCGTCAACGTCGGTCTGCTCTATGCCCTGTTCAAGGTGTATCCGTTCTACGGCCCCGCGGCGGCCCTGGTGTTGACCACGGCCGCCCTCCAGGTGTTCCTGGCCACGCAGATCCTGGCGGCCTACGGAACGCCCCTGCGCGAGCTGTTCCTGTGGCGCAAGCACATCCATGTTGCCGGCGCGGGCCTGCTGGCGGTGCCGGTCATGCAGTTCGGCGAATCCTTCTTCGGCGCCTCACTGTTGACCGCCGCCGTCTTCGGCGTCCTGTACCTTGCGAGCTATCTGATGATCGTGCGCCTTCTGCACATCGAGGAAATAGACGCCGTCGTCACGCGAACGGCGCGGCGGCTGCGGAGAGCCTTCCGGGGCGCCTAGGCGGCACGAGCCGCCCCGGGCGCGGCCTGGTTTCCGCCGGCCGACCCGTTTGCGCACCGCCCGGCGCCGGCGTACATTTGCCTTGCGATGCGCACACTGGTCTGGTTTCGAGGCAAGGATCTCCGGGTGAACGATCACGCGCCGCTTGCGGAGGCAATCCGCGGTGGCGAAGTGATTCCGCTTTTCGTGGTGGACCCCTTCTTCTTCGCACCCGAACGCGCCCGCGAACTCCCCCATCGCATGCAGTTCCTGCTCGAATCGCTCCGCGAACTGGCTGAAACCATCGCGTCGCTGGGGTCGCGCCTGGTGGTGGTCGAGGGAAGGAGCATCGACGTGGTCCCCGGGCTGGCCCGCGCGTGCAAAGTGGATCGCGTGGCGGCCTACCGCTGGGTGGAGCCGTTCGCGCGGGAGCGCGACCGTCGCATCGCCGGCGCACTGTCCGTGCCGTTCGATCTCCACGAGGGTGAGACGCTCCTGCCCCCGGGCACCCTCCGAACCGGCGCCGGCACTCCCTTCTCGGTGTTCACACCCTTCTCGCGCGCCTTTCTCGCGACGGCCGCGATCGAGCAGGCGATTCCCGCGCCCCGATCCATTCCACCGCCCCCACGCGACCTGGCGGTCCCCGAAGTGGGAATCCCCGCGCTCGCATCACTCGGCATCACCCGCAACCCGGATCTCCTGCCCGGCGGGGAACGTTCGGCGCACAAACGCCTGCAGCGTTTCGTCGACGGCGCCGCCGCGCGCTACCACACCGACCGTGACCGGATGGACCGCGATGGCACGAGCCGCCTGTCCCAGGATCTCAAGTTCGGGACCATCTCCGCCCGCACGGTGTGGAACGCGATCACCGGAACAAGCGGCGGAACGAAGGCGGGCAGGGTCTTCCGCAACGAGCTGATCTGGCGCGAGTTCGCGCATTCGACCCTCTGGGACAGGCCGGAGCTCCTGCGCCAGCCGTTCCGCGCGGAGTTCGAGGACTTCCCGTGGGAATTCAACGAAGAACACTGGCGCGCATGGGCCGGCGGCACCACCGGCTACCCGGTGGTCGACGCCGCCGCCCGGCAACTCGTCGCCGAAGGGTTCGTGCACAACCGTGCGCGCATGATCGCCGCGAGTTTTCTCACCAAGCATCTCATGATCCACTACCGCGACGGCGAGGAGCATTACATGAAGTACCTCGCCGACGGAGACTGGGCGCAGAACAACTTCGGGTGGCAGTGGTCGGCGGGATGCGGCTGCGACGCTCAAGCCTACTTCCGCGTCTTCAATCCGATCCTGCAGGGCGAGAAGTTCGACCCCGATGGCGGATACGTGAAGCGATGGGTGCCCGAGCTGTCGCGCGTTCCCGCACGGTGGATCCATCGCGTGTGGGAGGCTCCGGAACCGGTGCTCCGTGAGGCCGGCGTGAATCTCGGGAAGACCTACCCGCGCCCCATCGTCGCCCACGCCGCCGCTCGCGTGCGTTTCCTCGAGACAGCCCGGCAGCACCTGGCGGACCGGAAGCGCTAGCGCTTCCGGCCCGGATCGTCGGAGATCGTGTCGGGGAGTTCGTTGATGTCGTTCGCGCGCGGCGGGAAGTGTTCGGACAAGGCCGCGCCCGCCAACCCGATTCCCTCCAGCAGTCCGTCCGCGGTGCGCCCCTCGGTGAAACGGGCCTCGACCCGGGCGACGACACCCGCCCAGAAATCGTTCGGAACGGCGTCGTTGATGCCGGCGTCACCGATCACGGCGAAACGCCGGTCGCGCACCCCCACGAAGAACAGGATTCCGTTGCGGTCCCGCGTGCGCGTCATGCCCAGCCGGTCGAAGGCGCGTGCGGCAGCCTCCCTGGCCGAGCCGTCGATCCGCTCTTCGAGGTGAACCCGGATTTCACCCGAGGTGGCGCGTTCGAAGGCGCGAATCGCATCGATCACCCGATTGCGCTCGTCACGGGTCATGAACGTCGCCACGGTGTCGCGGCGGGCACGATGAGCGTGGCGGGAGAGAACTGCACCGCCGATCCAGAGCAGGATAGCGATCGCGGTCAGGAGGATGATGGTGCCGCTCGTCCACGCCGGCCACGTGTCGACGGGTGGGGCGAGCATTTCTCGAGTCGCGAGTCCGGCCGCGAGGGCCATGAGCACGATGCCCGCGGCGGCCAGGAACCTCGCCGTCGTGCGATATGCACGCGCCCGCATCGAGAGAGCCATCGTCACCAGCTCCCCGACGCGCCGCCGCCCCCGAAGGAGCCGCCGCCGAACGAACCGCCGCCACCGAACGAACCGCCACCGCCGCCACCCCCGAAGCCGCCCCAGAAAGTTCCGCCGCGGAACGAACCCCCGCCGAATCCGCCCCCGCCGCCTCCACCGCCGAAGCCACCGAAGAACGGGCCTCCCGCGCGATGCGTTCGTCCACCAATGCCGCCGCCGGTCCAGCCACGGCGGGAGAGTGTGGCGCGCCGCGAGATGCTCGCCATCATGATGATGAAGCCCAGGATCAACACCATCCCGAGCAGCGGCACCCACGGCGGGACGTCGTCGGAATCCGTCTCCGGAAGCGGCTGACCGCCGGCGAGGCGCGCGAGATTCGTCACCGCACGGAGAATGCCGTCACCGTAGTGTCCCTCGCGGAAGGCGGGCGACATGTCGTGGCGGATGATCCTGCCGGCGGCCGCGTCGGTCACCCGGCCCTCGAGACCATAGCCCACCTCGATGCGGATCTTGCGCTCCTCGAGCGCGACGACGATGAGCGCGCCGTTGTCCTCCCGGGCGCTGCCCGGCTTCCATTTCTCGGCCAGCGCAAGCGAGACGTCCTCGATGACGTCATCGTGAATGGACTGGAAGATCGCCACGCCGATCTCGAGACCGCGGCGGTCCATCGCCATGAGGCTGTCCTGGATCTCGGCGCGCTCATCCTTCGAAAGCACCCCGGCCTCGTCGTAGAGGAAGCGCGCGGGCGCCTCGGGAAGGCGAATGCGCACGCTCGGCGCGGCGTGGGCGACGAGCGCCGTGCACGCCAGCGCCCAGACAAGGACGTACCTGCGGAGGAGTTTCACCGGCGTCTAGTTGAAATCCACCTTCGGCGGCTCCTCGGCACCCTCGCGGGCCTCGAAGTACGCCTTGGGCAGGAACCCGAACATGCCGGCTACCACGTTCATCGGGAAGCGCTTCACGGCCACGTTGTACTTCTGGACCGTCTCCGTGAAACGGCGCCGTTCGACCGAGATCCGGTTCTCCGTGCCGGCCAGCTCGTCCTGGAGGGCCAGGTAGTTGGCGTTGGCCTTGAGTTCCGGATACTGCTCCACCGTGACCAGCAGGCGCGAGAGCGCCGAACCCAGAGCCCCCTGAGCCTGATCGAAGCGCTGCAGCGCCTGCGGGTCGTCGAGCATCTCGGGGGTGAGTCTCACCTGACTCGCGCTGGCGCGCGCCTCGATGACGCGCGTGAGCGTTTCCTGCTCGAAATTCGCAGCACCCTTGACGGTCTCGACCAGGTTGGGAATGAGATCCGATCGCCGCTGATAGACATTCTCCACCTGGCTCCAGGCCTGGTCGACACCCTCACCGAGCTTGACCAGCGAGTTGTAGCCCGAAACCCCCGTGATGACGGCGAAGAGGATGAGGATAACGACACCAATGCCAACGAGTTTTCCCACGAGCAACCTCCTTTGGGCCTTCCACGCACCGGGCAATCGACCATAGCATACACGGAATCCTCTGTGCTATTCTGCGATCATCCTGACCAAACCCGAGGTACCCATGCCCGAGAAGAACAACGGAAGAGAAAAAACCGCGAGCATCGCCGTCTTCTGCGATTTTGAGAACATCGCCATTGGCGTGCGCGAGTCGCGTTACGACGACTTCGATATCAACCGCGTCCTGGAGCGCCTGCTTCTGAAAGGCAGCATCGTGGTCAAGAAGGCCTACTGCGACTGGGATCGCTACAAGGACTTCAAGAAGAAGATGCACGAAGCGGCCTTCGAGCTCATCGAGATCCCGCACGTCCGCCAGTCGGGCAAGAATTCGGCGGACATCCGCATGGTCGTGGACGCCCTCGACCTCTGCTACACGAAGCCGCACGTCAACACCTTCGTCGTGATGAGCGGTGACTCGGATTTCTCGCCCCTCGTCACGAAGCTCCGCGAGAACGACAAGCTCGTGATGGGCGTGGGGGTCAAGAACTCCACCTCGGAACTGTTCACCGGCGCGTGCGACGAGTTCGTGTTCTACGATGACCTCGTCCGCGAGCACGAGAAGCGCCGGAAGAGCCGCCGCCGGCCGCCGGCCAAGCCGAAGTCCGTGGGCGCGCCCAAGGGCGAATCGACGCCCGAGGAACGCCGGCAGCAGGCGTTCGATCTGGTGCTGGACACGATCGAGATGCTCTGGGACGAGCGCGGCGACGAAGACGAGGTCTGGGGCTCGATGGTCAAGCAGGCCATCAAGCGCCGCAAGCCCGGTTTCAACGAGTCGTACTACGGATTTCGCAGTTTCAGCGAGCTTCTCCGGACAATGGAGAAGGAGAAGATGCTGGAGCTGGAAGCCGACGAGCGCTCGGGCGGTTTCATCATCCGCGACGTGATCGAGTAGCGTCAATCCTCGCGGATTTGATGGAGAAGGTTGTCCTCGACCGTGTAGAAGAGCGGCGCCACCACGAGCCGCGGATAGCGCTTCCGGAGGCGCTGCGCCTCTGATCTGGTGAATGTTATCGCATCGTCGATGTGGAACTCGTCGACGTAGCGGTCGAATTCCTGCGTCGCCTCCGCTTCGTTCCACCCTCCGTTCGCGACGAGCCCGTCCACGAACTCCCGCCGGCGTTCCTTGAGACCCACCATGCGGCAGTCGCTGTGCCCTATCACCGCGATGGCGCGCACCCCGCCGACGCCGACCGCGAACGACACCTTGAACTCCGAACGGCGGATGTTGGCCCCACCCGCGCGCAGGATGAACGCAAAGTTGTCGGGAATTCGGAGCTTCTTGCGGCTGTCCATGCACATGACCACCAGGAGATCCGCGCGCGAGTAGTCGCGATGCGGCGCGCCCAGGTTGTGGTAGCGGAGCAGGTCTCCGACGGGACCGCCGGCGAATACGGGCAGGATGTCGGCTTCGCGAGTGACAGGAGCGAGGGGTGAGTGACTCACACGGGACTCCTCGGGTTGGGGTGGACCCCCACCATATCACGCGCCGTTGCGGTCGCGCAAACCAGGTCTGCGACCTGCCCGCGGCTTGATATTGTCCGGACGTTCCTGTACTCTGCAGTTCCCTCCCGTGCGTTCTTCTCCCGAACCCGACGTCCTCCTCCCGGAGGAGTTCCTCATGCTGTCACTACTGGTCGCGGCGGGCGGAATCGCCGGAGCCGTGACGCCGATACCCGCCATCCAGGGTCGTTCGCATACATCGACGTTCGTGGGCTCGAGCGTCGTCACACGAGGTGTCGTCACGGCCGTTGCGGCCGGGGGCTTCTACGTCCAGGATCCCGCAGGAGACGGAGACGATGCCACGTCGGACGGCCTGTTTGTCTACACCGGAAACGAACCGGCCGTGCTCGCGGGCGACAACGTCGAAGCGACTGGAACGATCGTGGAGTTCCGGCCGGGCGGCGACGCCACGAACCTGACCACCACGGAGTTGCATCCGGCGTCCATTCGAGTGCTTGCGCGCGGCGTGCCCCTTCCCGTACCGAAGCTGATCGGCGGTTCGGGACGGATTCCGCCCGGAGAGATCATCGATGACGACGGCTTCCTGGACTTCGATCCCGCCAACGATGGAATCGACTTCTGGGAATCCCTCGAAGGCATGCGCGTCCGGCTGGCATCTCCCCGTGCCGTCGACGCGACCAGCCGTTTCGGAGAATGCCGGGTCGTCACGCAGAATGGCGCGACGGGTGTCAGCGCCCGCGGCGCACTCACCGTGACGAATCACGACGCCGCCCCGGAACGCATTCAGATCGACGACACACTGCTCCCCGGGCCGATGCCCCGGTTCAATCTGGGAGACGTACTCGACGATGTCGTCGGCGTCGTCACATACCGTTTTGGCGCGTACGAGGTCCTTCCGGCGGTCGTGCCCGCGCTGCGCGTACCCGGACCGCGCGCGGAAACCGTCTCGCTCCCGGAAGTGCCCGGCGCGGTGACAATCGGAACTTTCAACGTCCGCAACCTCGACCGTGGCGATCGTGTCCGGATGAACGACATCGCGCGCATCATCGTCGAGCGCCTCGGCGCACCTGCGCTCCTGGCCCTCCAGGAACTACAGGACGACAGCGGGCCCGTCGACGACGGTGTCACCACTGCAACCGCCACGTTCGATTCGCTGATCGCCGCCGTCCGTCGTAACGGCGGACCGGACTACGACGCGCGCGATGTACCCCCAGAGGACGGCGCCGACGGTGGCGTTCCGGGAGGCAACATCCGCGTGGCGCTGTTGTTCGATCCGGCGCGGATCGTGTTCGTCGATTGCGGTCAACCATCGCCGCTCACCGGGACGTCCGTGGTTGCAACCGGCAGTGGCGTCGCACTCACCACGAGCCCCGGTCGTGTCGACCCGTCGAACCCGGCGTGGAACGGCGCGCGTAAACCTCTCGCCGCCGAGCTGCGCGTGCACGGCGTTCCGGTTTTCATCGTGGTGTGTCATTTCTCGTCGCGCGGGGGCACCACCCCCGAGTTCGGCGCCGTTCAGCCGCCATATGACCCGCGCGCGGATCAGCGCGCGGCACAGGCGGCGGTCGTACGCGATTTTGTGGCTTCGATTCTTGGCATCGATCGTGACGCGCGCGTCGTCGTGGCAGGCGACTTCAACGACGACTACTTCGCAAGGTCGATGGCGCCCTTGTCCTCGACGACCGCGTTGTACGATCTGATGTGGCTGCTTCCGGAGCCCGAGCGGTATTCGTACGTGTTCGAGGGTGCCGCCCGCGCCTACGACCGCGTTCTCGTGAGTCCGGCACTGATGAAGGGCGCGGCCGTCGACATCGTGCACGTGGCTGCGGGGCTGTCTGATTCGCCCAGCGACCATGACCCCGTCCTGGCGCGCGTCGTTCCTGTCGCTGTACCATCGGTCGAGCCGGGCGTTGCAATCCGGTCGATCCACCCGAATCCATCAGCGGGAACGGCGACGATTACACTCGAGGGGGTACCCGCGGGCGAAATCGTGATCATGATTCACGACGTACGGGGACGGGTCATTCGCCGTCTCTCCGCGAATGTCCCTGGCGCGGCGTCCTGGGACGGAGACGACGCCGACGGCCGGCCCGTTGCGTCCGGCGTCTACTTCGTGCGGGCTGAATCCCGGGGTGTTTCGGTGATCGGGCGGATCGTGCGGGTTCCCTCTTTGGAATGAGGGGCGCTCAGCGCAGGGCCTCGATCACGCGCTCGAGCTTCTGCCGGACTTCGCGCGCGACGGATTCCAGACCCTGGTGATCGCGCGCAAGCGTCTGCATGGGGTCCATCGCGGTGACGACCACCCGTCCGTCGTCGCCTTCGTAGACGATGACGTTGCAGGGCAGCATGACCCCCGCGTCGATCTCGGCCGAGAGCGCCCGGTGTGCGAGCGGCGGATTGCACGCGCCCAGGATGCGATAGCGACGGAACGAGATCTGGAGTTTTTCCGCCAGCGTCTTCCGCACGTCGATTTCGGTGAGGATGCCGAAGCCTTCCGCTTTGAGTGCCTCGGAAACGGTCGCAAGCGCCTGATCGAACGGAATCGAGAGCGTCTTCTTGATGCCGATGTCCAACGGTATGCCTCCCGGGTGTGTCGTGGAAATAGCCGGGGCCTCGCCTGCGGC
>CAZPUV010000024.1:0-16640 GCA_964589805.1 uncultured bacterium
CAGGAATGCATCGACCGCTACGGCAGCCTGGTCTGGACCATCGCGCGCCGCTTCACGCGCTCGGCGGCCGACGCCGAGGACGCCGTTCAGGACGTATTCATCGATCTATGGAAGAGCGCGGCGCGCTTTGACAGCACGCGCTCCACGGAAGCGGCGTTTGTCTCCATGGTGGCGCGCCGCCGCTTGATCGACCAGGTCCGTCGCGCCGAGCGCCGACCAAGAACCACCGAGATGCCGGAGGACTTCGATTTCCCCGGCAGCCACGATCATCAGGTCGAAATGAGCGCCGAAGCCGCCCTGGCGGCGCGTGCTCTCCAGCGGATCAAGCCCGAACAGCGCAACGTGCTCATGATGTCGGTCTACCACGGCATGACGCACGCGGAGATCGTGGAGGAGACCGGACTTCCCCTGGGTACGGTGAAGTCGCACATCCGGCGCGGACTGGCTGAAGTGCGGCGTCTTCTCGGCGAGACGGGGGCGCCGGCGCAGAGGAAGGAGGCCGGGGAATGAACGCCCGTGATCGTGCGCGCCTCGAGGAGCTGCTGGCGGAACGGGCCACGCAGGGGCTGGACGAAGTCGCTGTGGAAGAGCTGCACACGCTCCTCGCTGCGTCCTCACAGAACGACGACGACGGATTCGACCTCGCCGCCGCCGCCATCGAGCTGGCGCTGCTCGGCGATCTGGACGAAATGCCAGCCGACGTGCGCGATCGCCTCTCGTTGCGCGGCCGCGCGTGGGCGCGCTCGTTGCCCGATCGCGACGCGTAGCGGCGGCATGGCCCATCGCCACTCATTCCCCTGAGGATTCGCTGGTGCCCTGAGTCGACATTCGGAGGGCCGGCTGAAGCGGGCGGAGCCGCAAAAAAAAAGCCGCGCCCGGATCCGGACGCGGCTTTCTTCATATGCAGTTCGGGGCGCGGTTACTTCTTTGCCTCTTTTTCCGCCGTCCCGGCCTTCGCGTCCTTCCGGTACGCCTTCTTGATCGTCACCGTCTCCACGGGCACGTCGTTGAAGCCCGCCTTGTTGCCGGTCTTGACCTTGCCGATCGCGTCCACGACTTCCTTGCCGGCGACCACCTTGCCGAACACGCAGTAGCCGAATCCGCGCTGGGTCTTGTCGGTGTGGTTCAGGAACGTGTTGTCCGCGGTGTTGATGAAGAACTGGCTCGTGGCGCTGTTGACCTCGCCGGTGCGCGCCATGGCGATGGTGTACTTGTCGTTGGGGACCCCGTTGTAGGCCTCGTTTTCGATCGGGGGCTTGCCCGCCTTCTGCGTCATTTCGGGCGTGAATCCGCCGCCCTGGATCATGAACCCGTCGATGACCCGGTGGAAGATGAGCCCGTCGAAGAACTTGTTGTCCACGTACCAGAGGAAGTTCTGCACCGTGATCGGCGCTTCCAGCTTGTAGAGTTCGACTTCGATATTGCCCTTGGATGTCTCTAGAACTACCACGGGATTGCCTTTCTTGGTTTCGGCGCCGTTCACGCACACGGTGAGTGCACCGGTTGTGAGAACCAGAAGCGCCAGCGTTGCTGCAAACCGTTTCATCGACTGCCTCCGGGTGGAAAGAACACACGGGCGGGCCCGACGGGCCGCCATCCCGCCCAATCTATCGGATGGGGGCGGGGTCGTCAAGGTGCGCGGTGACGCCCCGCCGGGAAGGCGTCCGTTGCAACTCCGCGCCGGGTCAAGTATTATAGCGGCATGGGACAGCGGAATCGGGTGCTGATCGGCTCCTGGCTCGTGGCCTGGGGCGTGCTGCTGCTCCTGGTGAGCAACCGGGTGCTGCTGGGGTGGGAGCACATCTGGCCGGGCATTCTCATCGTGAGCGGTGTCGTGATGCTCCGCGTCTACCAGGGCCGGCTCAACTTCGGGGTCGTCTTCGCCGCGACGTGGGCCATCCTGCTGGGTGCGTTCCTCATGGCGTTCTCGACCGGGCTGGTCGACTGGGGGAAGATGGGCGCGCTGTGGCCCGCGATGCCGCTCGTGATCGGCATCGCGTGCTTCGTGGCGGGCAAGAGTGTCACCTCCAACCCGGGGATCGTGGTGGGCGCCCTGGTGATCCTCATGAGCGCGGCGAGTTTCCTCTACAAGACCGGGACGATCAGCGAGCGCGTGGCGGGGCCCTTCATTCGTTTCTGGCCGCTGGTGCTGGTGCTGGCGGGCTTCGTGCTGATGAAACGCCGCACGCGGATCGCGGACGTCACCGCCGCGGGCCAGCCGGTGCCGCCGGTGAACCCGTTCGACGCGGGAACGCTCTCGAGCGACGTCGAGGACGAGATCATCGCCCGCGTCCGCGCAGCCCGCGGATCGCGGGTTGCGGCGTCGACGCTCGTCAACGAGTTGAAGAGACGTTTCGAGCGCTTCGCCTGGGTGGGGATCTACCGGCTGCAGGGCGAGGTGCTGACCCTCGACGAAGCCGAGTACGTGGGAGCGCCGCCGGAGCATCGCCGCATCCGTCTCTCGGAAGGCGTGTGCGGTGCCGCGGCGAGCGAGCGCGCGACCCAGGTCGTGCCGGACGTATGCAGCGATCCCCGCTATCTCGCGTGCAGCCCCACGGTGAAATCCGAGATCGTCGTGCCGATCTTCCATCGTGACGCCGTGATCGGCGTGCTCGATATCGACAGCGATCTTCCGGATGCCTTCAGCGACGACGACCGGCGTTTTCTCGAATCGCTGGTGTCGAAAGTGTCGCGGCTGATCCGCCAGGAGCCCGTCGCCGCGGCCTGACCCCCGAGGCTCCGAAGGGAGGCGCGCCATGCGCTCCCGGATTCTGATACTGCTGGCCGCTCTGACCGTGCTCGGTGCGTGTGGCAACGACGGCCGCGTCCCGAATGCACCCGTCCTGAAGAGCGACTCGGAAACCCCCCGCGAGAATCGTGAGGCCGAGGAAGCCGCCCTGTGGCTCTCGGGCGAGTTGTACGCGCCCCAGGCGCTCTACGAGAACATCCGCGACGATCTCGCGGAGATCCGGGGCGAGTACCTGGACAGTATCCCGAAGACCGCGATCGGGTTCTTCCCGCCCTGGGTCGTCACGCAGCTCATCGTGCTGCCCGACGACGCCACGTGGGACAGGATCCGCAACGGGGAACCGAACGCGATCGATTCGTTGAACGTGGTATTTCGCGCGACGAAGCTCGACTCATCTCGCACGAGCTTTCTGTGGGCACTCATCACGTTCGAAGGTCGCCTGCACCCGTGGCGTCTCTCGGAGATCTACGGGGCCCAGGACGGTGTCATCGTGGCGGAGCCCAACGGGTACTGCTGCGACTGGGGCAACGTCTATCCGTGGGAGCACGACGGCAACATGACGTACCTGTTCCGGGATGGCTACGGGGACTGCCCGTCGGGGTGCATCTACAGCGATTTCTGGTACTTCCGGCGGGTGGACGGTGTGACCGAGTACGTGGGCACGTACTCCACCGAGAACGACCCGGCCCCGCCCGACTGGTGGGACGAGGCGAAGACGGCGTTCCACCGTTTCAAGGGATACAGGTGAGGCCCTGCGGGTGGCCGGGGGCGGGAGTGTGACGCGTCACACGGACATCCGAGCGGCGGCTCAGATGGCAAGGGGTGTCGCGTGGCTCGGCGAGTGGCCGGGTGACGCGTCATACTCCCGCCCCCTGACTCGCTAGCCTTCGAGTCTCCCCAGCAGGTCCTTCGCGCGCTTGAGGCGCTGGTCGCGGTCCTTCGCGAAGCGGCGGATGCCTTCCATGATCCACTTCGGCGAGAGGTGCGCCTCTTCCACCACCTCTTCCACCGATCCACCCGTGCGCCAGCGATTGTCGAAGTCGCTGCTCAACCAGTAGTCGCCCGTCACACCAGGATCGACCCAGTCCGTCATCAGGCGCCGCGCGCGGTTGGTGATCGCCATCGCGTCCAGGCGCTCGTGCGCGGGGTACACCGAATCGCGGTAGGAGGCGTTCTGGAGGGCGAAGAGCTGCGGGCTGATGGCCGCGACGATCTTCACGTTCAGCCCCTCCTCGTCCAGCTTCGGCAGCACCTTCACGATGTTGGCGGTCGTCGACGTGCCCTGCACCACCACGACCCCCATCTTCGGCTGACCTTTCCTGTAGTCACGGATCACGTACGCCCCGCGCGCCGCCTCGAAGTGCGATGCCATCCCGAGCTTCTCGCGGTCGGGAATCTCGATTGCGGGACGGGTGAGATGCAGCGCGATGATGGGTGCGTTGGTCTCGAGCGCGGCCGCGATCACCACGGGGACTTCGTTGTATTCCCACGGATGCACGTCGATCACGTGGCCGTCGGGGAAGAGTTGCGTGACCCCCGGCGCGAAGATGCCGAAGTGCGTGCGCGAGTCCTCGGCGGTCTCGGGACCGCTGTGGCCCGCCACCCACAGCACCTTGCCCACCTTGATCTGCGAATCCTGGGCGAGCTGGCTGAAGAGCCGCATGGGGCCGTACTTGAGGTACACGAACGAACCGTAGGTGGAACACGTGCCGTAGAAGCCGTTGTAATCCTCGTACGGCGTGCGCGAGAAGTTGACCGACGCGATGCCGGTCGAGATGCCCGCGTTCGCGAACTCGGTGATGCCCTGCGGGAGCAGCGCGCCCTCGGGGTTCGTGTCGCGGTTGTACCAGCCGTAACCCTTCGTTTTCCCGAAGTCCTTCGCGAAGCCGGCGATGTTGGTCGAATCCGCGAGGTCCGCGCTCATCGCGATGAAGAGCGGGCGCCCGTAGTGTTCACGGCACCACGCATTCACCCACGCACCCCACCTGGCCAGGGCGGCGCGGTTGGGCTGCTTATCGCCCGGTTTCGCCCACATCTCGGCGGGATACTTGCGGAAGTCGGTGAGCGCGGGGTCCATCGACGGGTTCTTCGACGCGTCGAAGCGGAAGGTCGAGATCTCAGCGGGAACCGAGTCGCCGATCTCCATCAGCCGTTCGGTGACGTACTCGACGAGCGCGTCGTCGCCACGAATCACGTCCGCCACGACCTTGAGGTTCGCGCGCGCCTGCTCCTTCAGTGCGGCGGCATCCTTCGGCGCCGGCTCTCCGTAGCCCGCGAATGCCACGCCGTACTTCTCCATGAAGGGCTTCTTCGTTCCCCAGAACAGCTCGCTGTTCAACGCATGCGGGCTGCCGTGCGACTTGTTGTCGTACTTGAGATACTCGCGGCCTTTGCGCGTGCGCATGAACATCATGCTCGGGCATTTCTCGGGGTTGTCCCCGAACGCCATCTCGAGCATGGCGCGCGTGACGTCCGCCCAGTCGCTGCCGTTCTTCGCCTCCACCACGCGCCAGCCGTGCGAGCCGAACCAGTCGCGCGGACTCCCGTAGACGAAGGATGAAAAAGCGTTGTCGTCGATTCCGAAATCGTTCCAGTCGACGACATAATGGAAATTCGTGAGGCCGAGTCCGTACGACGAGTTCAGGGTCTCGTGGGCGGCGCCCGGTGTGAGCCCGCCCTCGCCCTCGAACGCGAACACGCGCACGCCGTCCGCGCCCGCGCGCCGGAGCGCCAGCGCCTGGCCCGCCGCCGCCGGCGAACCGTGTCCCGACGGGCCGGTGTTCGCCTTCACGAACAGCGTCTTGCCCTCCATCTCCGCGTGACCCGGCAGGCCCTTGTTGTGCCGCAGAACCAGCAGATCCTCCCACCACACCATGCGGTCCTCGGGGATGAAGTAACGCTTGTCCTTCGTGCGCTCGTACTTGAGACGGAACGTCTCCGACAGAACGGGGAGCGTTGCGTAGAGCAACGGCACCGTGTGTCCGGCGACCAGCGCAAAACGGTCGCCGAAACGTTTCTCGGGGTGTCGGATGTCCCAGCGCATGGCGCCGGAGAGCAGCATGGAAAGCATCGCGTGCACCTTGGAGCGCGAGCCGCCCGGGTGACCGCTCTGGCGGTAGTTCAGCATGAGGTCGATGTACTGGTCGACGCAGTCCTTCAGTTTCTCCCAGTGTTCGAACTGCTCGGACTGCTGCTTGAACGCCGCTTCGATATCATGAATGGAGCCGGGCACCTGGTGGCCCTTCTGACGTTGATCGACTGCCATGGATGGATCCTTCTTGGGATGGAATGGGTGGTGCGGCCAGCGGGCCAAGAGTAGCGCGCCGGTGCGCCGGTGTCAAACCCGCTCGCTCGATCAGAGGTCGATCGCGAGACCGACGCCACGGTAATCGCCGCGCACGTCCAGAGTGACCCGCCACTCCGGCGACGGGCTCGTCTCCCGCGCGCCCTCGTTGCCGGCGCGGCGTTCCTCGTGCGCGCCGATCACCTGCTTCGCGCACCCGTAGCCGATCAGTCCGCCCACCACGACGTCGGAGAGCCAGTGCGCGTTGACGACCATGCGCGAGTAGCTCATCGCGGCCGCGGTTCCATACGCCAGAACCGGAACGACGCGATGAGCCGGGTACTGGTGCGCGAGCACGGTGGCCATCGCCCAGATCCCCGTGGCGTGTCCCGACGGAAACGAAGCCAGCGACCGGTCGTCCGCCTGTTCGTCGGTGAAGATCGCCCCCGGCCCCGTCCAGTCGGAGCCGTAACCGGTGGTTTCGCGCGGCCGCTCGCGGCCGGTGAGGCGCTTGCCGAATTCCGTCCACACGCCCGACGTGATCATGGCTTCCGCCAGCATGACGCCTGTCGCTCTTTCGCGGTCGGACTTCGTGATGACGCCGACGGCCCCGATGCCGAGAAAAAGGATCGCGCTGTTCCGGCCGTTCGCGTACGACGAGAATTCCTGCGCCGATCTTCCGTAGCGGTCCCGGATCGACGGGGAGGCGATGGCGTCGCGTGTCACGGGATCGGTCGAGATGAGGGCCGCGAGCCCGACCACACCGGCCAGGAACGTGCGTGGCTCGTTGCGCGCCAGACGGACCGGATATGTTCCCTGGGCGGCGAAGTCCAGCGTGAGATTGCGGGCGAACGAGGTCGCCGCCGTGACGACGGGCCGGCCGGACTTCAGGAGTTCGGGTGAATCTGGCGGAAGGTCGCGAAGGCCGGGCTTGATCACCGCCGCCGGGTCGGTCTCCACGCTGCCACCCGTCGCAGCCGCCGGGGCGGAAATCACCGCCAGCGCGCAGACCAGAAACGCGCGCAGTACGGGGCTTCGGCGGATCATCGGGACATCCATTGGCACAACGTCCTGTGTGGACACCGGAGGCCTTCCGGATGGGACGGGTTGCAATAATTATGCTCGCACGACCGCCGGGGCGGCAAGGGGCGTTCGCGGAACGTCGGGGGCGTTCAGGAAGCCGCGCGACGCGAGAAGTCCGTGAAATTCTCGGTCTGGCGCGCGGCGTAGACGCGCAGATCGGACGCGATCCCCGCCATGAGGTCTCTGGCCGGGGAAGGCGAGAAGCGTGCCAGCGTGTCTTCGGCGCGGGCGAGGTGCCTCTCGATCGCGAGCCGCGCCTGTGCAAAGGCGCCGTGCTCGTGGCAGAGGTCCACGATGAAACGCTCGTTCTCGGGCTTGAAGTCCGCCGTCTCGATGATGGTCACGAGTCGCTCACGGTGGCCGTCCGTGAGGGCGCCGAGCAGGCGGATCATGGGCAGTGCGAGGTAGCCGTTGCGCAGGTCGCAGTCGAACGACTTCTGCGGGCTGTCGAGCATGTCGTCGAGGTCGTCGATCATCTGGAACGCCATGCCGAGGTTCCATCCGAAGTGACCGAGCGAGTCGGCAAACCCCGACCCGGCCGCGATCGCACCGGCCTTGCACGCCAGCGCGAACAGGGAAGCGCTCTTCTCGGAGATGATTTCGTAGTACTGGGATTCGTTCAGCGAGAAATCGTACTTGTGGGCGGTCTCGAGGCTCTCGCCCCGCACCAGCACGCGAAGCGTGCGGATAAACTCGGGCATCGCGTCGGGCGCACCGCTCTTCTGCACGAGATCGAGCGCCTCGGCGAGCGCGAAGTCCCCGGTGAGGACCGACGCGTAGTTGCCGTACTTGAGGCGCGCCGAGAGCTTCGCGCGCCGCAGGTCGACCTGGTCGATGACGTCGTCGTGGAAAAGCGTGGCCAGATGCACGAGTTCCACCGCACCCGCGAGCTTGATCAGCGCGTCGTCCACCTGCTCCAGGTCTCCGCCCCCGGGCGCCCGGGCCGAGAGGACCACCAGAATCGGACGCAGCCGCTTCCCGCCGTTGCTGAAGCTCTCGAGGGCGATGTTTGCCTCGCGAAGCTGGTTGTCCCGGATGCGTTCGATCACAAGCGTGTTGCATCGATCGACAATGTCGCGGAGCACGTCGTACTTCTTCAGCGCGTGGATCATCTGGTCTCTTCCTGGGAGAGGGTTTCCCTGACACGAATGACATTCGCGAGCCCCTTGGGGTCCGCCTCGCCGCCCACGAAGGCATGAAAGATCGCGTTGACGAAATCCATGTGCCGCTTGAGTTCGTCGAGTTTGTGCGCGACGGCGGGCTCGTCGGCGTCGTTGGCGGCGACCAGCGCCTTGTCGACGATCTCCATGGCCGGATCCAGCTCCTTGCGCTTCTTGGCCAGTGCCAGCAGCTTGGACACCTTGGTGATGTCGTCCTCGGCGGTGTAGTAGTCCTTGCGTTCGCCGCGCACGATCACCTTGTGCACGACGCCGAGGTTCACGAGACCGCGGACGTTGGTGCTGACGTTGCTCCGGCTGGTTTCGAGTTGACGCGACATCTGCTCCAGCGTCAGGGGAGCGGGACTCACGTAGAGGAGGGCGTATATCTCCGCCATCATCTTGCTGATGCCCCAGGCGGGACCCAGCCGGCCCCATCCTTCGATGAAGATATCGAGCGTGGAAGTACTGCGAGCTGCCATTTATCTAATTGAAAACAATGATGATTACAGTTGTTTCTGAATGTACTGAATATAATGATGGCGCCCCGTGGCGTGTCAAGTCCATTCCCGGCGGCGAGCCGCTTAGCTGTGGATAATGCGTCCAAGCGGACTCTACTGGCCCGTCTTGACGCGCTCGATGCGCCGCTTGAGCCACGGGTCGTCCGGCGCCAGCGCCGCAGCCCTGTCGAAATTCACGAGGGCGGCTTCGCGATCACCCATTACAAGGTACGTCTCCGCGATTCGTGCATAGGTTCCGGCGGACTCGGGGTGGTACTCGAGGTTGGCCGCGAGCAGCGCGAGTGCCGCGGCCGCCGACGCCGCGTCCTTTGCGATCTTCTCGGCCGCAGAGATGAGCGACCACTCGCTGAAGTCGTACGCGCCGGACCCGTAGTACTCCTTGCGCAGCCGGTGATACCTGGCAACGGTGGAGTCCGTTCCGCTCAACGCGAGCGTGGCCGTCAGCACCTGTTCGAGCGTTTCGGGCCGCGTGACACCATGGTGGCAGGTCACGCAGCGCACCTGCAGCGGTTCCGGCCGCATGGAACCAATGCTCCGGGCAAGGATCGAGTTCACCTCCTGCGACATCTTCATCATCTCCCGCGCGATCTTCTTGGTGTCCTTCGCGTCCGATGCAAAGTCCACGGTGGAGAGGTCGAGCGGGTTCTCACCGGCGTGGCAATGGATGCAGCGCACGCCGAGCGCGCCTGAGAACGAGCGCATGACGCCCACCAGCTCGCCCTTCTCGATGTTCCCGGGCAGGACCTGCAGGTTGGTGAACTTGTCTGGAATCTGAGCGCGGCCGACCGTCGCCGGTACGGCGAGGCACACGAGAAGGAACAGAAAAGCACGGCGGGCGATTGCCATCGCGATCTCCTTTCAGACGGTTTTCGGGGCCGCGGCCGGTGCGGTGCGGGAGACCGGTATTGAAACCGTTTCCGGTCCGGGAGTCAAGCCGGGCGGTATGCCGTCGGCGAGGCGTGTCGGCCGGGAATTTTTCCGTGGCGCACGACCGTGTCCGTGGTAGTTTTCTGGCCGTGCATCCGCTGACGTTGATCAGTGCGTTCTACGGTCAGGCGCGGGGTTACCGGCGTCTCACCATCCGTCGTGCCGTCGCGGCCGCCGAGCGCCTTTCGCACGATGCCATGGCAAGGCTCTCGGCCGAGAGGTTCCAGCAACACGTGCACCGCTCGATCGCGAGGTTTCCGTTCTACGCGGAACGGGTGAAGGCCCACCGCGGATCCCTGCCGGCGGCAGGGGAGCGGATCCGGCCGGAAGAGCTGCCGGTCTGGACGCGAGATGACCAGCGCGCGTTCTTCAAACAGCAGGAGCGTCCCTCGGATGCACTGTATGACCATCAGACCAGCGGATCCACGGCACTCCCGGTGCGATTTCACGTCACACGCGAGAGCTACGAGTGGCGCACCGCGATCATGGACCGGGCCTACGCGTGGGCACAGGCGGAAGAGGGTCGCAAGAGCGTGCACGTTTGGCAGCCCGCTCACGCCGTGCCGCCACTCGCACAACGCATCAAACGGGGAACACACCTGGCGCTACAGCGGCGTGTGTATTTCGATGCGTTCCAGCAGTTTTCCGACGACCAAAAGCGGGCCTGCTGCGAGCTCATCAATCGCTTTCGGCCGCACGCGATCGTCGGCTATACGGGACAGGTCGTCGATGTCGCGAGATTCGTGCG
Source organism: uncultured bacterium (assembly GCA_964589805.1). Classification (GTDB taxonomy): domain Bacteria; phylum Krumholzibacteriota; class Krumholzibacteriia; order WVZY01; family JAKEHA01; genus JAKEHA01. Next base: position 10,469 of record CAZPUV010000024.1, read on the forward strand.
CGACCATCCCGGCGTTCTCACCTGGAGACCGCGCACGATGGTGAGCGCCGCGGAGGGCCTCCAGCCCGGACAGCGCGAATTGCTCCAGTCACATCTGGTCGACGAAGTGTTCCTCTCCTACGGGAGCCGCGAGTTCATGAGCGTGGGGATGGAGTGCGAACACCACGTCGGCTACCATGTGCATGCCGACAACGTCGTCGTCGAGGTGGTGGACGACGCCGGCGTGCCCCGGCCTGCGGGAATGGAGGGGCGCATCGTCATCACCGACCTGCACAACACCGCCACTCCGTTCATCAGGTACGAAATCGGCGACGTTGGAACCATGGGGCCGGACGAACCGTGCGCGTGCGGAAAGCCCTTCCCGATTCTCAAGTCGGTCGACGGTCGGCTGCAGGACGTCGTGCACACGCCACGCGGCACGGTCAGCGGGATCTTCATCACCTACACGATGCGGCAGTTCGATGACTGGATCGAGGGCTACCAGGTGGTCCAGGACAGACGCGACCGTGTCCTGATCCGGCTGCTCACGAAGGAACCCCTGACACCCGAGCGCCTTGCGCCGGTCACGGCGCTCCTGCACGAGGGGCTGGGTGCTGCGATGCAGATCGACTACGAGCGGGTGACGGAACTTGCACGGCGCCGGACCGGCAAGGTCGCGCTCGTGTTGTCGACCATCGACGACGCGTGACGTTCAGCGCGCCAGGATGACCTTGCGCGTGGCCGTCGCTCCGCCGGCGCTGAACCTGAACAGATAGACGCCGCTGGGAAGCGCGCGGCCGCGCTCGTCGCGGCCCTCGAACGACAGCGTCCCGTTTCCGCGCAGCTCCCGCCGCGCCACGCGTCGTCCCGCCACATCGAACACCTCCACCCGGATTGCGCTGCCGCGTGCATCGACCTCGAACTGGACCGTGTTGGAGAAGGGGTTCGGATGGCCGGGCGACACGACGAGCCCGGGGGTGCTGGCAGGTCCGCCGACGCCCGTGGGTGTTCCGCCCGCGGCGCCCACGCGATGGGCGTAGAGATCCACGTTGCCGGCGCGTGAGTCGCGCCATGCCATCGCGGCGCCGCCGGCGCCGTCGGTGACCACGAGTGGCGCCACCTGATCACCGGCCGCGATGCACACCGCGACACCGTTGGCGGTCCAGAGTGAAGCACCGGTCGGCGACACGCGCTGCGCATACACGTCGGCGTTTCCGGCCCGACGGTCCTCCCATGCGATGATCGCTCCCGCCGCACCGTCGGAAACGACCGAAGGCCGGGTCTGCCCGGATGCAGCTCCGCCGACCACGACTCCGTTCAACGCCCACTGCGGAGCGCCGCTTCCGTTCAGGCGCTGCGCGTACACGTCGACATTCGCGCCGCGTGCATCGTCCCAGGCGACGATCGCCCCACCGCCTCCGTCGCTCGTGAGTTGCGGCCGCAGCTGGTCGAACGCCGCGTTGCAGACCGCGACGCCGTTGACCGTCCACAGTCCCGACCCGGATGAACTGACGCGCTGTGCATACACGTCCCACGTGCCCCCGCGGACGTCGCGCCACACCACGATCGCGCCGCCCGCGCCGTCAGCCACGAGCGCGGGATCCAGCTGGTCCGCTCCGTTCGTACAGATCGCCACGCCGCCCGACAACCATTGTGGAACGCCGCCGGCGGACACGCGCCGCGCAAAGACGTCCGCGTTGCCGCCGCGAAGATCGGTCCAGGCGATGATCGCTCCGCCCGCACCGTCGGTGACGATCACGGGATTGAACTGGCTGAGTGCCTCCACGCACATGCCGACCCCGCCGCCAAGCCAGAGGACGTTGCCGCCGGCGTCCACGCGCTGGGTGAAGATGTCGTAGTTCAGGGCGCGGTAGTCGTACCACGCGATGACGGCGCCCCCCGCTCCGTCCGGGACGATGACGGGCGCGTACTGATTGTTGGACACGGTGCAGATTGCGACGCCGTCCTTCGCCCACAGGGACCTGCCGTGTGCATCGATTCGCTGCGCGTAGATGTCGAGACCGCCACCGCTGCGATGGTCGCGCCACACGACGATCGCTCCGCCCGACCCGTCCGTGCACGCCGACGGGGAGACCTGGTCGAACGACGCCGCGCAAACCACAGCACCTTCGGGCGTCCATGTCGACACGCCCGACGCGGTCGCGCGACCGGCGAGGATATCGTACTGCCCGTTCCGAAGCTCCGACCACGCCACGATGATTCCGCCCGAGCCGTCCGGACAGACCGCGTGGGTCGCCGGCGAGGTCGAAGCGGTGGTCAGCGGCACGCCGTTGACCGGCCACTGCGCAGGAGCGGATGCGGGCAGGATGGCAAACAGAAGGGCGAGGGCGCGTGCGTCGATTCGGTGTCGCATTGGGTGAATCTCCGGAGCCGGACCGACGGTGCGGGTCCACGCGGGGGCGGCCTCTGACACGGGACGACCGTGTCTCAAGGGCACACAATTGTAACACGCCGCGGGCGTGGTCGACAACGCGGCGCGCGTTCGATCAGCGACGGGTGGTATCGGGCCGGATCACCGTGAATTCCACCCGGCGGTTGAGAGTGCGCCCGGTGGGGGTGGCGTTGGACGCAACCGGGCTGTCTTCGCCGTAACCCCGCGCGATCAGACGAGACGGCGAAATGGGGAAGGTGGAGACGAGGTAGGCGCGGACCGAGTCGGCGCGCGCCTGGGAGAGAACGAGGTTGTAGTCCCGCGAACCCATGGCGTCCGTGTGTCCTCCGATTTCGAGGCGAATGTCGGAGTAACGCACCAGCACGCGTCCCAGCGAGTTGAGAACGGGCATCGACGGGGGAAGCAGGCTGGCCTGGTTCACTTCGAACACCACGTTGACCGTGCGGAGGAGTCCGGTGTCGAGCACTGCGCGCTCGACGAACTCGATTTCCGGCGCGGGTGGGAACGATCGCTCGTCCACGCGGGGCGTGGCGGCCGCCGAATCCACCGGGACCGCGCGCACGACGTACACGGTATCCACCCTCGCCGTGTCGGTTCCCGCGACCGAGCCCGCGATGAGCCCCGTTGCGGCGGTTCCGGTGATGATGTCCCGCACCGCGGACTCCTTCACCGATCTGTCGCGGATGGTTTGCACGACGTAAGTGGTTTCGGGAGCCGCTGGTCGTGGCGATGCCGCCCCGGGCGCACTGAGATACACCGTATCTCGTGGAGCGGACGGTCGTGCAACGAACACCGTGTCCCGTCGAACCGACGGGCGCGCAATGAACACCGTGTCCCGGATGGCCGGGTAGGCCGCCGGTGGTCTGGAAAGGGCGGCGAGTGTCGCGTTCTGACGCGTCTCGAATTCGAGAAGGCGCCGGTCGAAGTACTCGCGCAGGCGGGCTTCGAGCGACGAGAGGTCCATCGATGCCGTGGCCGGGTAGGACGTTGCCGGGAGCTTCGTGCCGATGGCTGCGCGCGTCGTGTCGACGGTCGCCGGCCAGGCCGGGTGCAAGACGCGAACACGGTTGTCCCGAACGGAATGGATCCGCACACCGGCGGGCCTGACCTGGCGGAGTCGGACCGGGACGAGGGGCCGCAGCGGACGCAGCGTGTCGCCGGAATCCGCGGCCTCCACGGGGTCAGCCGCGGCGGCGCGGGACCGGACGTCATCCGGTCCCGCCGCCATCGCGATCAATGCCAGCGGCACGACGGCCGCACGCATCAGTGACGCCATGCGAAACCTCACAGGCCGAGGCGCATACCGAGGAACAGACGGTTGTTGTCGAAGAAGTCCTGGGTCATGAACTCGAGGTATGCGGTTCCGAAGTCCAGTCGCCGCTCCGCACCAACGAGCAAGTTGAAAACGAACTCGGTATCCACGTGATCGATGAGGCCGATTCCGGCGCCGACGTAGGGCCTGTCTCGCTCGCCGACCATGATCTCATACAACGCGTTCAGGTTGGCGCTGTGGGTGGCGTCACCGTCACCCACGCCCAGAATGTACTCGGGAGAGATCCGGATTGGCCGGTCACGGAGTACATAGTCGGCGCGCAGCCCCATGAGAAACTGGTGCGGGCGGTCGATGTTGTATCCGATCATCGGGCGCACGGCGTCGAAAGAGCCGAGCGGCGGGCCCGGTGTGGTGTCGGCCGTGGTTGTTGCCGGCGCCGGTTCCGTTTCCAGTTTCGGAGCGTCGGGCTCATCCGCCTTTCGCGGCTTCTCCGGTTGCGCCGCAGGTCTTGCAGCCGGTTGCGAAACTGATTCCGTCACGGGTTGCGAAACTGGTTGTGAAGCCGGTTGCCGGGTCGTTGTCGGCTGTGCGGCCGTTCGCTGGGCTTCCGCCAGTTGACGACCGAACTCGACGCGCTGCTGCTCGAGCCGGGAATCCATGGCCGCGATACGGCTGTCGAACGACGCCTGGAGACGGCGGATCAGCGCGTCGGTGGAATCCCGACCGGCCTGCTGGCGGGTTGACTCATCGCGCATTGCGTTGCGCATCAGGGTCTCGAACTGCTCGCTCGTGATTCCTGAAACCGACGAGGGCACCGTGTCGGGGCGCGCGGGCGCTGCACCGGGTGCCGGCGGGATCGGCTTCACCGTCCCCGGTGTCGCTGACGCAGGTCCCGCGGCCCGGGTGATGATCGCGCCGGTTGCCGGATCGTAGAAGTAATGGAGCGGGTCGCCTTCGACGGATTCCATCGTGACACCGCCCGGCTTCCCGTAGCGAAGGTATATCTCGCCCTCGCGCGGCACGGGCACCTTGATCCAGCGCTCCTGGGGATCCGCCGGCGTCGCCGGCTCCGCGGGCTTCGCCGGTTGCTTGTCCTTCGCCGCTGCCTGCTTCGCGTCGGTCTTGGCCGTGGCGCTCTCTGTCACGGGTTCCTTCGCGGTCGCGGAGACCGGAGGTTGCTGCCCCGGGATCGTCATCGCCATCGACAGCGAGTCGATGCGGGCTTCCGCGGCGTCGAGCCGGGCCTTCAGACGCTCACGCTCCGCGCGCGACGACTCGAATTCGCGGCCGAACATATCGCCGGCCGTCTCGCCGCCGCCACCGCCGAGGGAGAATCCCAGCGTTGCGGACAGCATGACGTTGCTCTTGACCGTCCCGGGGTCGGACACGTTGTCGGCGCCGCTCGTGCTCATGAGGAGCGATCGTGCGGTTCCGACCAGATTGACCGTGTTGCCGAGCGGAATCACCAGTCCGAAGCCCGCAAGTCCGAACGGGCGGTCATCGATGGGCGCAAGACCGTTGCCCGCGTAACTGCTGTCGACCTTCATGAAGCCGCCGCCGAGGCTCAGGAACGGCGTGATCCCCGCGGAACTCTCGAATGCGAGCTGTATCTCGCCGCCCCAGGCGCTCAGATCATCGAATTCCGTCCATGAGTTGTCTTCCATGCCGTGCCAGTAGAAACCACGCAGCCCCGCGTATCGACCGAGGTCGATGCCCGCGGCCACGCCGAGGATGCGCTGGTCCTCGCGGTAACCGAGAGACGGCGAGAAGTCGATCTGGCCGGCCACCGGCTCGACGCGCAACCCCACGCCCCGCCACCCGCTCGAGAGCTGGCGCTTGAGCGCGCGATCCATGTCGGTAAGGGAATCGTCCGACCGGCCGCCGAGGTAGAACTGCAGCCCCGCCGCCGCCGACCACGAACTCACTCTCTGCAGTTCGAAGTCCGCCGCGGTGAGTCCGACTGCCGTCAGATCGTCGGAAGAAAGCAGCGTCGATGCGGGGTTGTACCGGTAATTGAGGCTGCTGCCCTGCAGGATCAGCGTGTAGCGATCCTTGATCCCGACCTGGATACCGGCCGTCCCGGTCATGTACACGGTCTCGCTGCGGTTCAGCCCGTCCGGCTCGAAGGCGAGAACACCGGTGCCGAAGGCCACGTAGGGGAACACGTTCCCGTGACCGAGGTTGAACTTGAGCGCGCCGCCGTAACGGGAAACCCGCACGTCGCGTGACGTCAGCGAACTGAACAGCGGGTCGGCGGCCGGGTCTCCGATCGTGAACTTCGAGAAATCCGTGTTGTGGTTGGTGCCGACGAAGTAGACACCGTTCACTTCGATGTAGCGGCCGAAGCCGAAGCCGAGTTGCCCACCGAATAGGAGGCCATCGTCCAACGCCGCGTCGTCGGAGAACCAGATGCTCTCGAGCGCCGGCGTGAGTTTATAGCTGACGCCGCTCACCTGCGCCCGTGCCGTCGTTGTGGCCAGGGCTAGCATGGTCAGGGCGGCGAGGCA
>CAZPUV010000025.1:0-3734 GCA_964589805.1 uncultured bacterium
TCCGGCTCGAGTGCCTCAGACACCGCTTCGCACCACTGCGCCGGCGTGTGCGCGATACGAACCACGGAGGTGAAGTCGCGGAGCGAACGGATATCCGAACCGACCACCGGGCGTCCGGCGGCGAGGTACTCGTGCAGCTTGAGCGGAAAGATGAACTTGGTGTAGTCGGTGAGCGCGTAGCACAGCAGGCACACGTCCATGTGCTGGATATAGCCCGGAATCTCGCTGACCGACTTGTTTCCCAGGTAGTGGACGTTCGAAAGCGCGAGCAGTCGCGCGCGCTCCTCCTCGTGCCCGCCCATGTGCCCCACCGGGCCCACCAGCACGACGGACCATTCCGGGCGGCGCCGGGCGATCTCGGCGAGCGTGGCCCAGTCGAGCTGGGACTTGAGGCGCCCCACGTACCCGATGCGTGGTCGCGGCACGGCCGCCAGGTCCGGCGGCTCGGCGCGCGGTGTCGCGAACGCGGCGTAGTCGACACCGTTGGTCACGTATGCGGTGTTCGGATTCAGGCTCCCTTTCTTTTCCTTCAATGCCGGCGAGTGGACGATCACCTGGTCGGCTCGATCGATGAGACGCCGCTCGCTCGCCGACAGCGGCTGCTCGACGTCGGAGAATGAGTACTCGTCCACGATGTGATAGCACGACACGTCGTGCGTCACGAGATCGATCGCGTCGGCGAACTTCGGCTGCCAGACGTACAGGATGATCTTCCTGCATCCGGCGTTCTCCAGCATGCGCCGGGCGCGTCCCAGACGCGCACGCTCGGTCGCGAGGCGAAGCGCCTCCGGCCGGTAGAACTTGGGCAGCAAGGCCCCGTGCTGGTATACCGCGAAGCCATCCGACGGCGGTTCGGCAGGATCCGGGTTCTGGACCGGGGCCGGGCGCAGTGCTTCTCGCCACGGGCGCGCCGGGTTGTACCAGACCACGTGGAAATACCGGGACAGGCGGGTCAGGACCTGGTGGCGAGAAAGCCACATGCCGCCCCAGCGCTCCGGCACGAGTGCGATGACGCCGACGTCTCCCAGCGCGGGACCACGGGCGAGGTGCGGAACCGGTTCCCTCACGCGCGCCGAGATCACTGCGGCCTCCCCCCCGCGCCCGAGCCCACGCGGTCTGAAGGCGGGAAGACCCGGCGCTTGATCGGACGCAACGCGAAGCGGACCGCGTAGCTCACGTCCTCCCAGAGGCCGTCGGCGTTGCGGAAGAGCCATGTGCACATGACGAGACGGCACGCCGCGCGATCTCCCGCCGAAATGGGCGCGCGCCCGATGGCCTTCATGTACTCCCCGAACTGCCGCGTGTACGGCATCGCCGGTCGTCCGGCGCGGGCGGGGTCGAACCATACGTTCCGCGTCTGCCGGGAACGGTACTGCCGTACCGAGCGGTCACGGTGCTCCCGATGCGCGAACAGCACGTCGGGTATTTCGCGCATCTTCCCTGCGAGGCCGATCTCCGCGAGCAGCACGCGATCGCAGTCGGCGTAGTTCGCGAGGAGCCGCGTGCGCCGCAGCGTCGACGCGCGCATCAGCCCGAAGATGATCTGGCAGGAATGCCTCCGGTCGCTCAGCGCGCGGAATCGCCTGCCGACGGAATCATCGGCGGTGAGCCGTCCGTCCCGCCGGGTCTGGATGGTCCGCCCAGCCTCGTCGACTTCGCGGTAAGCGGTGTGGACCAGCACCACATCCCGTTCGGCGTCCAGCACCGCCACGCATCGCTCGAGATACTCGGGGTCGTGCACATCGTCGTGCGCCGCCCACTTGAAGTACTCGCCGCGTGAGAGTTCGAACACGCGGTTGAAGTTGCGCATGGCGCCGACGTTGGTCTCGGAGCGGACGTAGCGCACCCGGGCGTCGCGGGCCGCGCGCTCGCGGCAGATCGATTCGGTCGCGTCCGTCGACGCGTTGTCCGATATCACGATCTCGAAGTCCCGGTACGTCTGCGCAAGCAGCGAGTCCAGCGCCTCGGCGAGGAATGCCTCGCCGTTGTAGACCGGAAGGCCGATGCTGACTCGTGGTGTCGGTGTGGTCACGTTGCTCTGTTCTTTCCATCCTGGCCTCGTGCCTCCGTGCGAGGCACTTCCGGCCGCCAGGCTGAGAATGCCCCGCGTGGCGCCGGGCCGCAAGGAAAAGCGTGGCGGCGTCCGGGGGTAGCCCCGTGAAATACAGCAAGTTACATGCCCGCGAGTTTCCGGGGATTCCCGGTTGCGGTGGGCGGGGGACGTCGATGTCCGGCTAACAGGCGCCGCGGCCGGTGAGCACCACAAGGATCGTTCTGAAGAGGATCTTGATGTCCGTCCAGAGGCTCGACCGCCGGATGTAGTCCAGATCATGGCCGAGCTTGCGGCGCAGGCCCTCGTCGGTGTTGGTGTATCCGAGCTCGACCTGTGCGAGGCCGGTGATGCCCGGCTTCGCGCGCAGCCGCAGATGGAAGTCCGGGAGTTCCTTTTCGATCCGGCCGATGAAGTACGCCCGCTCCGGACGCGGCCCCACGATGCTCATGTCACCCCGGAGCACGTTGAAGAACTGGGGCAGTTCGTCGATCCGCGACTTGCGCAGGACCCGTCCCAGCGGGGTGATGCGGGGATCGCGCTCCTTGGCCCAGAGCGGCGGGGTTCCCTGCTCGGCGTCCATCACCATCGTCCGGAACTTGTAGATCGTGAACGGACGCCCGAAATTGACCAGAACGCGTCGATCGCGCCCGCGCCGATCCCCGTCCGATTGAGCGTAGTGCCCCCGGCGCTCGCGCATCCGCCGATTGATGCCGATCCGCTCCTGCCGGTAGAAGACCGGCCCCGGGGACGTGGCTTTGACGAGGACGGCCGTCGCCAGAATCAGCGGCGACGTGAGGACGAGCCCCGTAAAGGCCAGCGCCACGTCCAGGACGCGCTTCCAGCCCATCGAGGCCCCCGTGTGCCCGTGGTGACGCACGTCACGGATGCGCTCGAGGACGAGGGGCGTCTCTGGCAGGCCCCATGAGACGCGCGGCTCTGCCCTGCGGGCGAATTTGTGTCCGAAGCTGGCCATGGGTAGTCCGGGTGCTTGGAAACGGGCTGCAGACGCAGCACACACGGTGGAGGGTTGGCGGGCCCGGTCCGGGCCCCGGGGGCGTTCCCCGCCCTCCAGTCGTGAGTTATCCACAGCATTTTTGGTGCCACTGGCACTCCTCGTCGGTACGGAACGGATCCGCCCCGCAGTCCAGCATCTAACACGAGTCTTGTAAATGGCTTAGAATCAAGATGTAAGACTCTTGATTAGGCTCGCAAGGAACGGCACACCGACCCTCCTGGGGCGGGTTTTCGGGAAATGACCCAGCCGCGACCCCGGAAAGCCGAGCACATGCTTTTAAAACAAGCGGTTGCGGGAGTCCGCAGCGAGATCGGGAGACTGGGGGTAAAGACGCAGGGCGGAGCCCGGCGGACCCGGCGCCGGTGCGCCGGATCCGCGGGGCTGCTACTCGCTTATGACCCGGAACGGGTGTCCCTGCGAGCGATACTCGGCCTGCGCCTTCTCGGCGGCGGCCAGGGAGTCGTAGCGGCCCACCACCACACGGAAACGGCTTCCCTCCTGCTCGATCCGGGCGTTGATCTTGAGGAGTTCCAGCGCTCGAACTTCCGCGCGGGCGCTCTCGAGCCACGCGTGCGAGCCGGCCAGCAGAACGTAGAGCGTGCCCCGCGGCTGGGGTGAAGCGGGGGGTACCGCCTCGGATCGCGCGACCGGTGGCGCGAAGTCGCC
>CAZPUV010000025.1:3744-7622 GCA_964589805.1 uncultured bacterium
ACCGTGACCGGTGCCGGCGCGCCGCCGCCCCCGGCCAGCCCGAACGCGTACGAAAGCGATATGGTATGGGTGCTAGAGAAGTATTCGTGCGGTGTGAACGCGTATTCCATCGACATGGCTCCATAGCGCAGGCCGAAACCCGCGTTGAAGGGAACCCCCTCGGTCGTGTCGAGGTTGTCGGTCACTCCGCTGCGAAGCGTGAACATCGCGTTGAGCTGATAGTCGACTCCAAGCTGGAGGCGCGTCCCGTAGGCGTCCGAATTGGCCACCTGTGCGCCGGCGAGGAACTGCCCGACGCGTGAGTCGAAAACGCGTCCCCCTCCGACGATGAGTTCAGGAGCCACGTCCCACGTTCCCGAATCGAAACGGACGGAACCGCCGAGGTCGCGGGCGGCCACGTGGAGAAGACTCGGGCCGCGCCAGTACGACGCCCCCACGTGGAAGACGTAACCGCTCCCATCCTGCGGGTACACGTGCTCGCGCATGTAGGTGGTTCCGAGAGCCAGCGACAGGCCGGTGCCCCGGAAGGCGTGGCTCACCGAGGCGTCGAAGCCGACGTTGTAGAAGTTCTCTTCCGAGACGACGGTGAGGGCGTTGTCGTAGCCCTTGAGCCCCCCGGAGTACAGGAACGTGGTGCCGAACCCGAACACGGTGTTTCCGCTGCCCACGGGCACGACGACTCCTGCCGCGCTGAACACGAGGTCCTCGAGCCACTCCGTGGTGGATACGAACGCCTGCGTGCGTGGAACGCCGGAGAGAAACGCCGGGTTGGAGTAGAGGAGAGACGCGTCCGGCCGGAGCCCCGCCACCGCGTCGGGTGACGACATCAGGCGTGCTCCTACCGGGATCTTCAGAAACGGCGCTGCATGCGTTCCGGCTTCGGTCTGGGCCCTGGCAGGGCCGGCCGCCGCAACGACGAGGGTGAACAGCGCGATGACTTGCGCCAGCGAGCGGCTGGATGCGGTTACGCACATGCTGGTTTTCCTTGCCGCACTCGAGAATGCCTGAAAGGGTGACTGGTTCATGAACCTCACAGCAATCCGGGGGCCAATGCTCGTTCTTCGGCTCACGCGAAGGAGGATCGCCCTCGGCCGTATCCAGCCATTTCCCGGCGTACCGCGGCGGCGCGCCGCAAGCGGCCGGGACGGGCCATCCGCCTCCTGCTTCGATTTCAAAATTGCACGATTTCGACAATCGTGTCCCGTTCTATTTTCACAGAACGGCTCTGGTGGGGCGCACACGACTGAACGCTTCCCCGATGCTCCCTGCCGCGGGCGGCCGCTCCGTGCGTTGCGGCTCCCGCCGGTCCCCGGGCCCGGGCTCCTCACTCGGGCCCTCCCTCCAGCGCGTCCAGTCGACGTTGGGCTACCTTCGAATAACGCGTTTCCGGGAATCGCTCAATACATTTCTTGAGTATCTGCGCCGCCCGCTCCCGGTCCCCGAGGACGGCTTCATAAACCTCTGCGCTCCTTAGCATTGCGGCTACCGTGCCCGCCTCGTCCCAGCGCGCCGACCCGGAGCCCAGGAGCTCCGCGACCGCTTCGCCCCGGCCCGCGGCCACGAACGCCTCGGTCAGGGCGGCCTGAACCAACAGGCGATCCCCGGTGAACGGGCTGGCGCGGTCCAGCAGAGACAGGTAGTACTCGCGGGCGCGGTCGAGCGCGCGTTGCGCCACACCGAGCTCTCCCGAGTTCACGTAGTGGCGCGTGATGACGAGTGGCGCCTCGATGGCCGAGACCGTGAACGGGTAGAGATGTTCGACGCGGCGGTACAGCGTGTAGGCCTCGTCCCAGTCACCGCGGCGCTCGAGTACGCGCGCGCGCGCGAACATCGCCCGGGACGCAACGGCGTCGGGCGCCGACGGGTTCTGTTCGACTTCGCGGAACATCTTCATCGCCGCATCGTCGTCGCCGCGTTCGGCGGCCATCATCGCCAGATCGTATCGTGCGGCGAAGTCCGCCCCCGAGCCAGGGTAACGGGACACCAGCCCCTGCAGGATGGCCGTGGCCTGGTGTGCGTCGCGCAGCGCGAAGGCGTGTATCTCTCCGAGCAGGAGCTCGAACTCCGCACTGACCCCGGGCTCCAGCGTCGGGTCTGAGAGGATCGAGTTCACGCGTGCGACCGCGGACTTCCAGTCTCGCCGTGAAAGACAGATCTGCAGACCTCCGAGAGTCGCCTGCCACGCCATGTCCGTGCGCGGACGTTCGGCGGCGACCCGGTCATAGAACACCAGCGCCAGACGCGAGAACTCGTCGGCGCGGGCTGCATCCCCCGATTCGTGGTACATGCGCGCGAGCGCTGCCGGCACGTTCATGAACGCGGGGCTGATCTCACGATCTTCGCTCCAGAAGGCCGGGTTTCCGGCCAGATCCCTGAAGATCGCCGCGCACTGTTCCATCACTTCCTCGTTCTCTCCCACGAGGTAGAGGGAGCGCGCGGCTCCGAGTCGCAGTTCGAGCGAACGCTCGAGCGAGAGGCCGGCCGTCTCGAGCGTCTCCCGGTACAGTGTCCCGGCGTCCACGTAGCGCTCGCTGAGGAAGTACAGATTCGCCAGCGCGATCCGCGAGACGACCTGGATGTCTCGGATCTGTTCGACCACGTCCGGGGCCCAGAGCTTCGCGCGGTCCTCGGCGAGCGGATCCCTGGCGAGCAGCAGCTGGAAGGAAGCGATCGCCATCCGCGTGTCCTGGAGCGACGCGCGCATGAACGAGATGTTGATGCGGCGCTCGAAGAACTGCGCCCGCCACAGCTGCTGTTCGAGGCGGTAGCGCTCGAGCGGCCCGTCGACCCGGGCGCAACCGGCGGTGAACACGAGCGCGGCCGCGAGCACGAGCCTCATCGCAGCCCCCCCTCCTCCGGCAGCGCGAGCCCCACGACGGAGGCGAACAACACGTACGCGGTGACGACTTCGAGCGCGATCGACCCGAGCATCAGGTAGTAGATGACCTCGGGGGCGAACCGGAACGCGATGCGGTGCGAACTGGCGATCAGCACGTCCAGCGGAAGGTGGGCCAGCAGCACGGTGGCCACCACCAGGGCCGTCGGCCAGAAGTTCCTTGCGGTGTAGCGGGCACTCGAGCGAACCGCGGATATCGCGCCCACGCCGCGCAGTCGGATCACGACGGGCGCGTAGACGAGAAACGACTGCGCCGCCGCGACGACGAGGATGGCCGCGGCCATCGCCGCGCGCGCGGCCGGGCCCGGGGTCACCATTCCGGCGAGCGCTCCGAGCGAGCGTCCGAGGCCGGCGCTCACGAGGACGAACAGGACGCCCACCACGAGAACGCCGGGCAGGAGCGTCCGGAAAGGCCTCGTCTTCACGCGTTGCCCCACTTCGTGGCGGTCCACCATGGCCCAGACGGCGTACGTCCAGAGCGCGAATCCGAGCGTTGCGACAAGCGGGAGGTAGACGGACTCGTAGATCCGCGGGAGGAGCACGAAATGCGTCGGGTAGTGCAGCGCCGCCTCCCCGCCGAGCAGTTCCACGATCGGGAATGCCACCGGCGCGATCGGGAGCCAGTCGAAGAAGGCGAGGAACGTGAGAATGAACGCCTGCACGAGACCGAAGACCACGAACGGCACGATGACCGTTGGCGAGCGGAGGGCGACCCTCGCGCCCGCGAGTCCGTTCAGGTAGTCAGTGAGAACCTGTGCGACGTTCATCGCGCTCCCGGTACAGTCGCTCGATCTCGCTTTCCGCGCCGCGCACATACACGGCGACCCGGCTCCACGCGGAATCGAGATCGGAGTCGATCGTGGTTGAGACGTTTCCGAACACGACGTCCTGCGGCGCGCGGATGACCGCCTGCCTTGTGAGCGCCAGCTTGAGGCGCAGCACGTCGCCGGTCACACCCGACGGCGTCTGGTACCAGTAGCAG
>CAZPUV010000025.1:7632-16628 GCA_964589805.1 uncultured bacterium
CGGGCATGCCGAACTCCTCCTCGATGCTCCACCCCGATCCCGGGTAGCAGTGCCGTGGCGAGTGCACCTGCGAACCCTCCCGCTGGCGGTCGAAGTACGCGAGGAAGACCCAGACCGGCGTGTCGGACCCGGGCGCGTACGTCCGGTAGAGGATCTCACGGGAGCGGAGCGCCTCGGCGAACTCCGGATCGAGCGAGTCGTCCGCGTACGGCGTCTGGCCCAGGGAGACGTCCCCGTGCGCCAGGCCGAGCAGGCCCGGATCGCGCGGCTCCGTGGCCCGGATTCCCTGCGCGATCACACCGGCGGCCGCGATGATGGCCGCCGCGATCCATTTCGAACGCGTTCGATCCAACGGATTCCCCCGGCACACGCGGCCAGTGCCATGACCCCTGTCACGAATAGCACGAGCCCCGAAAGATCGTGAAGGAAACTCTCCGCCGTATCCGCCCCGGCGATGGCGGCGATGGCGGCAGTCGCCACCAGGCGGGCGACATTGGCGGCTATCGCAACCGGAACGATGAGGAGGGCGAAGATGAACAGGCCGCCCCGCGACAGGCGGATGCTGTCGGTCAGGAAGATCCCGATCGTGCCGAGCGTCATGATCGAGCGCAGGCCGCTGCAGGCGGTGACCACCTCGAGCGAATAGCCCTCCAGGTGCAGGACGTTGCCTTCGCGCAGAACCGGAAGCCCGGCGCCCGACAGCAGTGCCGCCGCGAGGCGCGAACTCTCGACCTGCAGCGGGAACGTCATGCGGTAGTAGAGCACGTACGGGAGCGGGATCATGAACAGCAGAAACGCGATCGGAAACGCCATCACGCGCAGGCGCGACGGCCCCTCCGTCGCGAGCACCAGCCCGGCGATCACGACCACGAGCGACAGGCGCGTCGTGAAGAGCTCCGCGGCCAGAATTCCGGACAGGTACAGGAGCGCGCCCGCGAGTACGACGACGATGCCGGCGGTCCGCGGCGAACGCTCCGCCCGGGCGAACCCTTCCCGGCGCCGCCAGGCGAGCCACCCGGACATCAGCGGGACGAAGAAGCCGTGGGTGTAGTTGGGATCATCCGCCCACTGTCTCACGAGCGCGGCGACCACGAACCCGTACGCGAGGACGAGCGGGAGGACGAGCGTGAGCGAAGCGGCGAACGTGCGCGGGGCGAAGAGGCCCTGCCTCATCACTCGGGCTGAACCAGGAAGCGCCCCGTCGACTGGACCGAGCCCGCGCCGTCGATCACACGCACGAGGTACAGCGCCGGCGCCACGCGCTGACCGCTGTCGTTCCGGAAGTCCCAGGTCCACGTGTAGCCCGGTTCCCGCGTGTTGTCGAAGCGCCTGACCGTCGTCCCGGCGGCGTCGAACACGCGCACCCGCCACGACTGCGGCAGGTTTCGCACCTCCAGGGGGCGCGCGGGGTCGTCGACCCAGAAACCGTCGGGAACGATCGAACCCGGCGCGGAGGCGATGGCCACGTCACCGATCGTGAACTCGTACGCGAGGGGCAGCGCGCAGTTGGGCGTAGCGGCCCTGTCGCACGCTTCCACGCGCACCCGGATGACCCGGCGCGGCGCGAATGGCACCGCGGGCCGGTAGGTCACACGGGCACTCGCGGGCGTGCCCTGGACCTGGTACAGGACCTCCGAGCCGTCCACCGTCATGACGACCGCGCCGAAGTCCACGCCCAGCCCGCCATCCGAGATGATCACCTCGATGGCGGCGTCCGGGGCGACGCCGCCCGCGCCCGGCGCGGGCGATGACGCCACGATGACGGGTGGATCGATGTCGTTCACGGAGTTGGCACCCGTTCGGAAGGACCACGCTGCGTTGACCGTGTTGGCCGGATCCGCCTGATCGCTCGCGGACACCTCGACGAGGACATCCGCGGTCGCGGGGAGCTCCGCGGGCGGGCGGCATTGCACGTTGTACCCGTTTCCACCCGGGGTCGGGGTCGCCGTGACCGCGCAGAGCTGCCCGTCCACCTTCACGGTGATGGAACCGGCGGCCACACCGCTGCGCGCGTCGGTCACCACGAAGAACACGCTCGTGTTGCGCGGGACGTCGGTCGCGCCGCTGCCCGGGGATTGCTGCGAGACCACAGGGGGCGTAACGTCTGGTCCGATAATCGATACCGACACTTCTTTCGAGTAGGCACTCAAGAGACCCGCGCCCGTCCTC
This sequence comes from uncultured bacterium, assembly GCA_964589805.1. Classification (GTDB taxonomy): domain Bacteria; phylum Krumholzibacteriota; class Krumholzibacteriia; order WVZY01; family JAKEHA01; genus JAKEHA01. Next base: position 9,802 of record CAZPUV010000025.1, read on the forward strand.
GATCGAACAGCAAGATAGTAGGTTCCCGGCGCGAGCCCGCAGATCGATCCCTGCGAAGCCGAACCCACGTCGGTCGAGTCCGCGTAGGTCGCCTGCGATCTCGGCCTCTCGCCCACGTACACGCGGTAACCCACCACCGTGGGGTCGCCCGATGCTCTCCAGGTGACCTTCGCGCAGCCGACCGGGTCCTCCGTGACGGCCACGTTCGTCGGCGGCGGCGGCCCCTGCGTGTTCTCGTTGCTGATCGTCGTGGTGGACGGCGCCGACGACGCGCTCCACAGGTCGAACGAGTTGTGCGCCCGCAGGGCGAAGTGGAACGTGCCGGACGGGAAGCCGCAGCGGGATGTGAGCGACTTCGACCCGGACTGGACGACGTCGAGCCGCCCGATCTGGAGAGAGTCGGAGTAGACCCCGGGCACGGTCCCCCAGAGCAGCGCGTAGTTCGTCACGTATTCAGCCGGCGCCGGGGTAGTCCAGGAAAGCGAGACGCACCCCTCGGTGTTCCCCACCGCGACGAACCCCGACGGGGCGGTCGGCCGCACGGGGTCGATCCCCGTCAGGATGAACTCGATACGATCGCCCGGGTTCGCGGAAGCGGAGAAGGACACCGAGCCCGCCGGGCCGGCGCTGGCGGATCCCGCGGCGGCCCCGTTGTGCCGGATGTCGTACGACCCCGCCGGCGGCACGTTGAACAGGAGGATGCGCGTGTTGGCGGCGGCCATGCGATTCGCCGCGTCGCCGGCGCTTTTCGCAGCGGCGACGGCCGGGGCGGTCATGATCCCTGCGATTCCCAGCAGCAGAACGATCCGGATGGTATGGCGTAGCATGCGAAACCCCTGGAAACGCGTCCGACGCGCGGTAAGGCGACTATCCTTCACCAGGAAATACCCGGCCAGCAGAACTCGTTGTATGACGGTCAGGGGCTGCAAGAACCGTGCTCGCGGCCGGGCCGGCGCCCGCTCGCGAATGCAGACACCATTGGAGAAACCGGCCGGGAGGTCAAGCAGAATGTCGCACGAACCGGTACTTCCGCCGGCGGGCCGGAATGCCGCGCTCAGAACGGGTACTCGAAGCGTTCGATGGCGCGTATCGCGTCGCGGTCCCCCGCCTCGAGCGCACGCACCGCGCGGTAGATCTCCCACGGCGTCGAGAAGTGGAGTACGTGGCGTTCACCATCGTCGTAACGGGCGAGGAGATCCTCGAAGAGGAATGCGAGCCCGCGGTCGTCCCCCAGCAGGCGGGCCGCGTTGCGCTCCTGGGCACCGTGCGTGTACGCCTTGACGAATACCCAGTCCGGATGGCCGGCGACCGAAATCCCGCTGCGGATCCAGAGGTCCGTCCGGTCGGGCGCCGGCGGATTGATCGCGGTGAGGTCGCCGTTCTCGATCGCGGGCATGAATCCGCGCCGCCGCCGCCGCCAGTTGAGCGCCAGCGGCCCCGTGACAATGAGCGGTCCGGGCGGCGGTGCGACGCCCGCGCGCGCGTCGACGGCCGTGAAGTGCGCGCGCGGTTTCCCCGGGTCGCCGGCCGCGTAGTAGATCCGGTTGGTTACCGGGGGCTGCGACGGGTGCGGTGCGGACGGAAGCGTGAAGTCCGCGTAGCACCCCGTCTCCCGGAGCACCAGGAACTCGTCGTCCACCCCGCAGTCCTTTCCGCCGGGCCCGGAGTTGCCGAGCACCCAGTTGCCGTGGATGAAGGCATAGACGGGCCGGCCATCCGCGCCGTCGTGCAGGAGCCCGTGGCGATCGCGCAGCGTGCGGGTGAACGAGCCGATGCGCGCGCGCATCCCCTCGGTTGTGTCGCGGTCGTGGTGCAGATGCACCTCGACCTCCCCGAAACCCCGCCGCACGAGCTCGGAGAGCATCTCCACGCAGCGCGGATCGCGCGGATACTCCTCCTCCGGGTAGAAGAACGCGTGGCGCGGCGGCCTTCCGCCCCGGTCCCGAAACCGCTCTGCGATCTCGGGATAGCGGTCCACCCAGCCCTGCACGCGCTCGCGCGCGACCCCGGGATCCTCGTTCTTCCAGAACGGCTCGAAATGATCGACCACCGTGAAGAAGACATGGCGGGTTCCCCCGCTGCGCTCGCGGCGCCTCGTAACCGCCGCGCGGACGATCACGTCCACGTTCCTCCGCCGGAGAGCCGCGAGCACGCGCGCTCCGATCCAGAGCAACGCCGCCAGTGAGATGATCCAGGGCCACACCACGCCGCTTCTCCCTACCACGCGAAGTAGAGAAATCCTTTCGTCGACAGCCATGCGCCGCACGCGAGCAGGAAACCGTACAGCAGGTCCTTGCGCTCCATGAGGATGTACTTGTCGCTGCTTCCCTTCAGGAAGTCGTGCGTTGCCTCGGTGGTCAACGCGATCATGATGAAGAGCAACTCGCTGTAGGTGCGCGACAGCCAGTAGGCGCCAAGACAGTACGCGATCAGGCCGTACCGGATCGTGTCCACGTAGAGAGCGGTGGCTTCCTGTCCACGCTCACGGAAGATCCGGGCCATCGCCTTCGTGTTCTTCACGGAGACGTAGATCAGCATCGTCCACGCGAGAAACCCGAACATACCGAGCTCCGCCATGCACAGGACGAACGAGTTATGGGCCGTGCGGAAGTGATGCTCGATGTAGTTCCCGTACCCCACGCCGAAGAGCGGATTCTCTTCGAACAGGTCGATGCCGAGACCCCAGGCTTCGATGCGTCCGTAGGCCGACGCCTCCCCGGTCGAAATCGTGGACATGCGCGGCCCGAGCACGAAGAGCGCCAGCATCGCCATCCCTCCGAGACTGTAGCCGAGCGCCTTGCCCATCCGGCGGCTGAAGAGGATCATGAGCAGCGCCCCGAACGCCATCAGACCGCCTCGCGACTGCGTCAGGTACAGGGCCCAGACGAGAACGATCAGCGCGAACGCCGAGAGCAGCTTCTCCCAGTCCTTTGCACGCTCCATGAGCTTGAGGAACAGGTACGGCAGCACCATGACCAGGGCCAGGCCGAGGTCGTTGGGATCCGCGAAGATACCGATGGCCTGAATGCGCCCCTTGTACGTCTCCTGCCCACCGAACCCGGTGCCCGTGAAGTGCTGGACGATCCCCTGGACGGCGAGTACCAGCGTGAGCACCACGAGCAGGTTGATGACGATTCCGATCCGGCGCGGCGTGGCGGCGAGATTGGCGATCAGAAAGTACATGATGAGCGTGCTCAGAAACCCGGTGGCCGCATCGACGACGGTCGGCAGCCACATTGTCGCCACGCTCGACATGATGATCGCTGCGTAGAACCACAGCATGAGGAGATTCTGCGGCGCCGCCTTCAGCCGGATCCGCCGCTCCTGCACCGCCATGTGCAGTATCATCAACCCGAACGTCGCGGCACCGATCGCGAGCATGATCGGCTTCCCGATCAGGCCGGTCACGTAGTCCTGCGGCCGGATGTACAGGAAGAGCTGGTTGTTCACGTGTCCGATGAACGTTTCGATGAACAGGACTATGATGCCGACGGCGCCGGCCACCACCAACGTCGCAGCCGTCGTGGACCAGAGAAGCAACTGTGTGACCGCGAAATCGACCAGGCAGGTGACGACGAACGTCCCGGCCACGACGATGCGGCGCTGGGTCATCATGCGGGCACCATCGCGCCGGAGAGGACGGCGTCGAGTCCCGCCGCGAGAACCGACGAGGCGTACCGTCGCACCACGTCTTCGCGCCGCGGCCAGGACGCCCCCGATCGCACGCTTTCGAGGAACGCGCTGACGTCGTTGGCGGTGGCCGATGCATCGCCGCCGGTGAGCGCCACGCCCGCCCCGGCCTCGCGCACGATCTTCGCCGCATCCCCTTCCGGCACGAGCGCCAGCACGGGGCGACCGGACGCGAGGTAGGGGTAGAGCTTGCTCGGTACGCACGTTGCCCAGCTCTCCCGGGCGGGCAGGAGCACGAGCAGCGAGCGGGCGGAACGCATGGCATCGAGGCTCTTCTCGTGGGATACACGGCCCCGCACGTCCACGTACCCGGTCAGACCCGCCTCCTCGAGCTTGCGCCATTCACGGGGATCGATGTCTCCGTATATCCCGAGCGTGGGCACACTCGACGGGGAGCGGGCGCGCAGAATGCGCAGTGTGTCGACGAGACGATCCATCATCCCCGGGTAGACCTCGCCGATGTAGGTGATGTCGGCGGGATCGGCGACGCCTCCACCCCGCCCGGCGAGCATGGCGTCGTCGAAGGCGTTGGGGATCACGTGGATCCTCTCGCGCGCGAGCGACGGAAACGCGCCGAGCAACGCGCCCCGGTTTCCCTCCGTGTTGGCGATGATCCCGTCGCAGGCCATCAGCACCTGGCTCTCCATGCGGCGGTTCAGCCGCGCGACGACGGGAGAGCGCGGGTAGCGCGATGGCGCCGTCCACGGATCACGGAAGTCGGCGACCCAGCGAAACGCCCGTCTCCTGCGCAGCCACGCCAGCGCGAGGTGAGTCGAGTGCGGCGGGCTCGTGGACAGGACGACGTCGACGCGGCCGTCGTCCAGGATGGGCGCCAGCCGGCGCGCCAGGACGAACGACCACCCGACGTAGCGGTCGGGTATCGCGACCTCGTTCCACAGCCGCCGGAGCCTCCCGGGCCGGGGCGGCGGGGACGCCCCGGTCGTGCGGGTCGATACCACGCGAACCCCGTCGGCGGTCGCGGTGGCCGGGCCGGAAGTGAGCAGCGTCACGTCCCACCCCCGCTCGGCGAGCCGGGACGTCATCCACGCGACCCGGAGACTCCCGGGCGTCACGTCGGGCAGCGCGTGGTAGGACACGACGACGACATGGGGTTGTTCCCGCTTCATGATGCCCGCGGCCACAGTCCCGCCCGGGCCGCCGAAAGCAGGACGAGTTTTCGTAGCTGGCGCCGCCTGCGCGCCCAGCGGGATCCGCGAAACTCGTCGAGCGTGTCGACCAGGTAACGTCCCGGAGCGGAGACAGTCCTTCCCGCGACTTCGAAATCCGGGGCTCCGCGACGCACGATCACCCCCGGGTTCTCACCCGCGCGGTTCCGGCGCGCCCCGCGCTCCGCGCTGCTCACCGTCGTCGCGGCGGAATGACGCCGCGCGAGCTCCCACGAGGCGGCGGCGTAACCGCCGCCCGGCCAGACCAGACAGGAGACATCGCTCCCCACCCTTTCGGCGATGATCCGTTTCGATTCCGCGAGCTCTGTTTCGATGCGTGCGGCGCGTTCCGCGTTCGTCTCCGCGCGTCCCGACGGCCCGCGGTGCGACCGGAAGAGCGCGAGTTCCGCGCGCAGGCGCTCGCGCCAGTCGGTCGCGTCGAAGAAGGCGCGCCCGCCCCGGGCGTCCGTCCACGCGGCGAGGTGTTCCGATTCCGCGGGATCCGGGAAGAAGCGGCGGCACTTGAGGGACTTCTCGTGGGCATAGACGGGCACGCCCCAGGGCACGCGCGACTCGCCGAGATGCTTGAGGTAGTGCGGTTTCCCCTCGGGGAACGCGTTCCAGTCCAGCCAGTAGCGGGCATCGCCGGGGTGGTGGAAATCGACGACATCGCCGCTCACCGGATACCACGTGTGCGTCATCGCGTGCGACTGAACGTCCAGGATGCCGCTCTCGGCCACGCGCCGAAGTTCCGCCCACGACATGAATGCTCGGACGTCGAGTTCGTCCGCGGCCACGCGCCCGTCCCGGACGTCCCTCAGCGTCGGCCGGATCGCGCCGGAGGGATCCACGAATTCCACCGTGACCAGGACGGTCCCGGTGAAGCCGTGGCGCTCCAGGAGCGGTGCGGCGTGGCTCCAGTTGTCGAGGTATCCGTCGTCGAAGGTGAGAACCACGCGCCGGCCCGAAAGGGGACGCTCGCCCGACACGTGGTCGATGAACTCCTTGAGCGTTGCCGACCGGTAGCCGGCGCGCGCGAGCGCGCGCAGATGGTCTTCGAACACTTCGAACGGCGTCGTAAGATCGTTCCACGCCCAGTCGGGCAGAACCCGCCCCACGCTGTGATACATGATCACGGGTACTGCGTCGCTCACGATTGGTTCCCTCCCGGCATCGAGTCCAGACAGTGCCCCACCAGCCGGCACTGGATCTCGAGACGCCTCGGGTAGAAGTCGCGCACCCGGCTGGCGTCGTAGAGCGCCAGGGCGAGCCGTCCGCGCCGGGCGGTGTTCCGCCTCTGCTTGGCGCATCGGAACAGGAGACTCTTGAGGTAATACCCTTCCACATACACCCTGCGGAGCGGATCGGCGGGGGCGCCCCCGAAATAGCCTTCCAGGAATGGTTCGCGCATGGCCGCTACACGCCGGCGGTCGAGGAACCACTGGCGCGGGTACGGATTCATCGTTTCGAGCGTCACGAGGAAATAGTCCACGTCGTCGTAGACCGGCCCGGCGACGTGGTAATTGAGATCGAACACGTACACGCACCCGTCGCCGACGTGCACGTTCTGGGGGCCGAAGTCCCCGTGCACGTCCGCCACCGGGACGCGCCGCGACCCGCCGAATTCGTGCAGCCGCCGGGCGGTTTCCGCGACCGTCTTCGCCGCGCGGGCGGGGAAACCGAACTCGGCAAAGGCCGAGAGCTTCTCGGTGACGCGCGTGAGGAAGCTCGCGTCGAACGGGCTCGCGTCCTCGCGGCGCGCAACCTCGTGGTAGGTCGCGAGCCACGAACCGGACAGTCGCGCGGCCTCACACAGGCGCCGCGCGGCGGCTCGCGACGCGAAGAAGCTCCCGTCCCTGAGGATCATGCGCGAGAAACGCTCCCCGCCGACGCGCTCCATCACGAGTGCATTGACGTCCTCGAAGAAGTCCAGCGGCCGCGGCACCCGCGTGGGCGAAGCCGGCCCCACCC
>CAZPUV010000026.1:0-7290 GCA_964589805.1 uncultured bacterium
TGTCGTTGAGAGTCTCGATGGCGTCGTCCAGCCCGTTGACTTCGAGCACCGCGAGTACGGGGCCGAATATCTCCTCGCGCGCGATGCGCATGGACCGGGTGACGTTGTCGAAGATCGTGGGCGCGTAGAACCATCCCTTCTCGCACTCGCCCCGCGTATATGCTTCCCCGCCGCACACGAGACGCGCCCCGTCCTCCTTCTTGCCGATCTCGACGTAGCCGTGCACGCTCTCGCGCTGGGCGCGGCTGACCGTCGGGCCGATCTGGACGGACTCGTCGAGACCGTTTCCGAGCTTCAGCGCCTTGACGCGCGCCTCCAGCATCTCAACGAAGCGCTTGCGAATCGGCCTGTCGAGGATGAGCCGGCTGGTGGCCGTGCAGCGCTGGCCGGTGGTTCCAAACGCGCCCCAGAGAACGCCCTCGACCGCCAGCTCGAGATCCGCGTCCTCCATGACGATCTGTGCGTTCTTGCCGCCGAGTTCCAGCGACACGCGCTTGAGGGACTGGCCGCACGTCTGCCCGATGCGGCGTCCGACGTCCGAGGAGCCCGTGAACGATATGACGCGCACGTCGGGGTGTTCGACCATCCTGTTGCCGACGTTGCGCCCGTCACCGGTGACGAGATTGACGACACCCTTCGGGATGCCCGCGTCTTCGCACGCCTTGACCAGGTTCTTCACCGAGAGCGGCGTGTCGCTCGCCGGCTTGATGACGACCGTGTTGCCGCACACCAGCGCCGGGAACATCTTCCACGTCGGGATCGCCATGGGGAAGTTCCACGGGGTGATGAGGCCACACACGCCGATCGGGTGTCGCTCCGACCACCCGGCCTTGTTCGGAAGTTCGCAGGGAACCGTGTCGCCGAAGAGGCGTCGGCCCTCGCCACCGGACAGGAACGCCGTGTCGATGCCCTCCTGGACGTCACCGCGCGTTTCGGCCAGGACCTTGCCCATCTCGCGCGTCATGTCGCGCGCGTATTGCTCCTTGCGCTCGGTGAGAATGGTCCCCACCCGGAACAGGTACTCGGCCCGTTTCGGCGCGGGGACGAGACGCCACGAGCGGTAGGCCTTCTTCGCGGCCGCGACGGCGTCGTCGACGTCCTCTGCGCCCGAGGCCTGGAACGTGCACACCACCTCGTCGTTGTCGGCGGGATTTCTGTTTTCGTCGAGCCTGCCCGTCCGCGAGCGGACCCACTTGCCATCGATGTAGTTCTGCATCTCTTGCATGTCTGCGCATCCTTTTCGCCCAGGGCGAGAACGATTGGGGATCGGAAATGAAACGCGGTGGAAACGGCCGGGATGTGTGCGGCGATGCACCCGGTGCGGCGCTCGCACAGTGGTTCGGCGCCCCTCGGTCCCACTCTACCAGAGCCCCGGCGGGGCGTCAATTCCGCCCCGGAAACGCCGGCGGCCGCCCCCGGGGAGCGGCCGCCGCAGACTCATCAACACGCGCAACCCGCTAACGGATCACGACGATCCGGCCGTATACCGAGTCGCCGGCCGGCGTCTCCACCCGGTAGACGTAGACGCCCGACACGACCGGCTCGGAACTCCGGTTGGTCACGTCCCACTCGATGTTGCCCTTCGGGCTGCTGTGCGTCGTCTCCCACACCAGATCTCCCGCCACGGTGTACACCCGGACGGTACAGTTCTCCGGCACATTGACGAACCGGATGTACCGGTCGGGGAAGTTGTGGTAATTGCTCGTCGTCAGTCGGCTGCCGCCCGATCGATACGGGTTCGGCACCGCGTACACCTGGTAGAGGTCGTTCTGCGCATCCACCTCCATGCGCACCGATACCAGTTCATTCTTGCACGGGTAAGGAAGCCCCGGCGACACCTCGCAGTGGTCGAACTTGAACAGGCCCTGGGTGCCCGATCCCAGGGCGTAGTTCCTGTCGAATGTCGTCACCGCGTAGTAATAGGTGAAGCCGTTGGTCGCGTTGCAGTCGTACCAGAACAACTGGTCACTCTCGAGCGGCAGGTCGATACGCGAGCCCAGGCAGTCAATGGCTCCGAATGCCGAGAACCACGGCATCGACGGGGGGCGAAGCGTCGGCAGGACCTGGTAGAAATAGAGCGAATCCGCCAGGCTTCCGCCCCTCTTGCGCCCCTTGAACGCTTCCTCTTTCGACACTTCGCCGATGACGACGAGGTCGCGTCCGTCCGGCTCGGTTCCCCGCCAGATGTGAAAACCCTCGAAGTCCTCCGCGGCCACGGTGAAGATCCCCTGCGCGTCCACTCGCCCGGCCGAAAGGCTCAACCGGAGGCCGTAATCCACGAACTGGCCGGTGCGCTGATCACGGAGCGGGGGGACGGCCACGAGCGTCCCCGGCACGTAGGACGGCCGGAACACCATGGTCACCGACATGAATTCCTCGCGCCGGATCGTGACACTCAACCGCACGGAGTCGACACCCACGGTGCCGTCCCGCACCGCGCGAAAGACGAACGTGCGATCTATGTCACCGGTGTACGGACCCTTCGAGCGGGGGGTCGAGAGCTGGGGACCCGGAGGGGTCGTCACCGACCACGAGGCGAGATTCGGCTGGTGAACGAAGGCGCTGCAGCTGTCCGGGTTGTCTCGCCAGTTCAGCCAGACGACGAACCGCCTGTCCGACTGGTCATATACCCCCCGGGCCTTGACGTCCAACGGAGCCTGCAGAATCAGCGAATCGGGCGCGCACGCGCGCGCAGCGGTTTCCGCCATGAAGGCCAGCGCGGCGGTCGCAAGCACCACCGCCCAGGCCCGGGACCGGGATGGGCTCAAGAAACTTCCTCCTCGTATCCGGAAGCCCCTAGTTCGAAGCCGTATTGGCGGGCTTCCGGGGGAGCTTCCATTCGTTGAACAGGATGTACTCGATGGCCGGCCTTACCTCGCTCGGTTTGAAGAGCACCGGAGGGAATCCGAACACCGCGCTGCGCGCGCCTACCGCGCCCGGCACATCCGCCACACGGTCCGCGAACGCCGACGTGAAGAACGCGACCGGCTGATTGTACGTCGGCTCGGTTGTATCGAAGCAACCCAGGCCGTAGATGGGCTGGAAGCAGGCCCGGGGCGTCTTCGGCACATACTGGCACAACAGCGAGAAGTAGCGCGGATTGTAGACTTCCGCGTCGACACCGCGCACGGTCGGCTCGTACCACTTGCCCGTCCCCGCCGCCTCCGGCCGGAGCGTGAGCTTCGGGAAGTTCGGGTCGATCGGCAGCGCCTCCCGCATCGTGTCATCACGCTGCGATCCGGCGGGCCAGCGAGCGCCCGGCAACACGCGACAGTAGCTGTCCTGCCGGTTTCGTATGCGGCTGTTCGTGGTGTACCCGAAGTCCATCGTTTCGAGACACAGCTCCTTGTAGGCAAACGACTCTCCGCCCTTGGGATTGTCTATGTTGGGCGTACCGGTCTGCAGACCCTCCACCTCGTAGATGAAGATCAGCGGAAACCGCTTGCCCACGGGGCCACGCGGGATCACGTTCTGCACGGGTTGCTGGCCCGCGATCAGCACGTGCCCGCCCGCCGCCATCGTGAGGGCGATCAGATTCGGAGTCGCCTTGCCACCCCCGGTGGAACCTCCCGAAGAGAGCCGGTGGACGATGTAGCTGTACAACTCCGGCAGTTTGGCCAGTTCCCGCGTATCGACGTCGCTGTAGGTGCTCCAGATGATCGACTTGTAGGTCGCGATCTTGGTCAACGGAACGAACGCCTCCAGGTTCGTCTGGATCATGTCGAGATCCTTGTCGAAACCCTCAAGATTGACCACCATGTCGCGCCAGAACTGGTCGTGCTCCGCGTCGGTAGGAAGCACCCCGCGACCGAACGGGTTCCCCCAGCCGGTCTGCAGCGGATCGTCGTCGGCCGCAAAGTCGTCCACGATGAGAAGATTGCGCTCCAGGGTGAACTGGATGACGTTCACCTTGATCTCGATCCGGGAACAGTAATCCGAGTTGTCTCTCACTTCGGCGGTGAAGACGTGCGTCCCGAAGAAGAACCTGCGGGCCGGAACCTTGGCCGTGGCGCGCTTCAGTTCGTCGGTCGATGAGAACGGGGTCAGGTCGACTTCCCACTTCTCGGGATCATCCAGGTCCGAGATGTCCCACCCGTAGCGGTATGCCGCCGCAATACCGCCGTAGTGGGCGGCAGACGCCGTGATCCGAAAGTCGATCGCAACGCCGGCGGGAATGTCGATGATGGTGGGCGCCGTGTTGCAGGACGACGTGACGACGGAACCCATGTACAGGCTGGAAAGCGTGAATACCGGCCCCGTCAGACGGGTCGACACGCGCACGCGACGCGCGTTGAAATCCTCGTCGAGCACGGGCGTGATCGCCCCCGCCTCGTCCTTGGCCCTCACCGCCAGCATGTAGTTTCCAAATGCCTGATTCTTGACGGTCCAGAACTTCCCGCTGTCACCGGGCGCCTTGTAGGACACCCAGGGCTCCCACACCTTCTTCTTCTTGACGTAGGCATGCGTGGAAGCGGGCGAGCGGAGGAAGTCCAGGGTCTTCTGGAAGTCCCCCGCGAAACTGTCCGTGCTCAGGAACGCGTACTGCACCGACTCCGGGTCCTGCACGTTGTTCAGATCGTCGACGTAGTCCCTGGCGGTCCACCGGAATGTCGCGGTCTGCGGAATGTCGGCCGGATTGAACGCGTTGCGCAGGGGCACGCTGATGAGGACTTCCGGAGAAAGGGTTCGCGACGTGAACGACCGGTACGCGTACTCGGACCGCGCATTCTCCATGTCTACGGCGCGGATGAAGAACGTGTGCGAGCGGACGAACTCGCTGATGAGCTTCGTCGTCCCCGGCGTGAGCAGGCTGTCGGCACTGAAGACGAACGTCGAATCGTTGCCGATGACCGTCCTCCAAACGCCCCTCTCCAGGTCCCGCGGATCGAACACACCGGTCTTGTTGTCCGTCACGAGGTATTCGTAGTGCTTCACCTCGCCGTCCGGATCCCATCCGCCCCAGAATAGCCTCACGGTGTACTTGCCGAGGCTGCCTTCGGGCGGGGCGGCGGCGAGCCACACCTGCGGCAGCTGGTTCTCGAATCCCTGCCCGTCGAGACCACTTTCCGTGCACGCCGAGAAGACGGCCACCACGATGACAAGCGATGCCAGACTGAGTCGTTTCATTGGCCCCGAGCCCCCTTTAGCGCTCGAACTTCAGGTAGAACCGGATCACCTTGCGGGGCGTCCATCTGCCCAGCTCGCCCGCGGGGAAAGAGTTTATCAGGTTCCGCGTGCTGACGCCGTTTCCGGCCGCTGAATCCGCGGGCACCTCGTTCCAGTACACGTACTGGCGGAAATCCGTGCCGATGGATTCCGTGTCCCGGCCGGTCAGGACGATGGTCACTTCCTTGTTCATGTAACCCGGCAGGGCGGCGAACACGTCGTCACCCTGCGGGTGGTCGTAGCGGATCGTCACTTCCAGCCGGTCGTTCATGATGTTCGCCGCAAATCCCGGGAACCAGGAGTTGCCCGCCCGGCCGAGGGGCCAGAAGGTCCCCGTGTTCGTGGCCGGGTTGTAATCCGTGTACACGAAGAAGCGCCACGCCTCGATCGCCGACCCCGGCGGATCCTTGGGGTGGTCGCGGCCCCTCGCGATGAGCGTCCAACCGAACCGTTTGGTGTACTTCAGCGTTTCCGTGTTGAACGTGTCTTCCCGCGCCCGGTAGGGCCAACCGATTCCCTTGTAGAAGTTCCACCGGAGGGTGTCGACCGGGACGCGCTCGATGTCCACCGGCTTGAAGAAATGATCCACGAGATTCGCCGATTGGAGGATGGGATCGTAGTTGCCCACGATCTTGAAGAGCGGCGGGGTTCCGTCCGCCGTTCCATTCTCATCGATCGAGCGCACGTACCACTCGTATTCGAGAGACCCGGCATTGACGGTGACCGAATCGGCGGCCGACCTGCGATCCGAGTCGTGCCGGCCACCCCGGGGCAGCCATCCGCTGTCCTCGAACCCGCCCCGGACGCGCTCGGAGTCGCGGACGTACTTCACCTGGAAGTCGATGCACTTGTCGGGGTCCGTCACCGAGCAGAGCTTCACGTCATTGCGGCTATCCCAGGCGTTGAACCGGAAGTTGACCCAGCTCAGGAACGGCACCGTGTCCGGCACCGCATCCGTGAAGTTCACCTCCGTGGTCGTCTCGACCCCGCTGCGGAAATAGGTGTTGAACACCTTGTTGATGCGCGTGTCGGGGTCGAAGTTCACGACCACCTGGCACACACCGCGGAGGAATCTCCCCGAGTCCACCTGCGACTCGGCATTCGCGTCGTCGATGCACCGGGCCGCGAACCGGAAGACGCCCGCGGGAAGCGCGCTCACGCCCGTATTGGGGAACGAACGCAACGTGTCCGGCGGGCTGCTGTTCGTCCACACGTTCGCCCCGGGCAGCACGATCGTCGCGCTCAGCGGGAAGAACTGGTAGCCGCGGATCGACCCGTTCTGCGTGATCCCGCGATAACTGATCTGGAAGGGCTTGAACATCCCCACGGTATCCGCCGGGGGCGACTGGGTGGGCCTGTACACCCGCGAGCCGCCGTTCACGTAGGTGATGAAGCGCACCTCGGGCAACTTGCCGATCGTCGCAATGAACTCGACGGCGGCGGGAAACGGGTCGATCACCCCGTTGTCATCGATCGCCGCCACGTAGAACGCCTGTCTGTTCTTGCGAACGCCCACCCCTTCCACGTCCCGGTACGCGGAGAACGCGATCACCGAATCGGTTCGCGTGGTGATCTTTCCTTCCTGGAAATCCCGGAGGCGCGCCGCGGGGTTCCAGCGAAAGTCGCTGCGGTCGGAGGCGAGCGTGTCCCGGATGGTCACGATGAAGCGCGTCGCTGTGCCGTCGTGGTCGATGCCGCGCCAGTACATGTGCACGAGGTACTGATACTCCGTGGAGTCCGGCGGCGAATACCAGAGCTGCGTGTCCGGCGGTTGATTCCGATCGACCAGCGATGGCTGATTGCGCCTGCACGAGGCAAAAACCGCAGCCGCGCAGACCACGAGTACAACAAGACCCTGGACGTTTCTCCTCATTCGAAGAACGGCTCCTTCGTGCGTGGGGCGATCTGGAACAATGGGGACTCGCTCTGAAGCGCTTGAAATATAAGGGAATCCCCGAAAACGTGTCAAACCAAATCTCCGGGCGCGAGAGAGAGAACCCGCACCCCCTGTCACAGGTTAGGGTCGGACCGCGGGCCATTCTTCCCCGCCCGCCGCCCCCCGTGGGGGTGGGGGGGCGGCCGGGCCCGCCCGCAAAAAGGCGGGGGCCGCATCTTCCGATGCGG
>CAZPUV010000026.1:7300-15472 GCA_964589805.1 uncultured bacterium
CGTGGCCGCCTACCACCGCAAGGAACTGGTGCCGGTGTCGATCCTGCTCGCGCTGATCGGCTATGCACTGGGGAACTACCTGGGTCTGCTCGCAGGCTACGGCTGCCGGGCGATGCTGTAGAGAAGAAGCGGCGGACCGCGATTGCCGACCCGCCGCTTGTGCATGCTGCGTGCCTTGCTGTTACTTCAGAAGAACCATCTTCTTCGTCTGCGAGAAGTTGTTCGTCACGAGCTTGTAGAAGTAGACACCGCTCGAAACCGGCTGACCGGCGTCGTTGCGGCCATCCCACACCTTCGCGTGGGCGCCCGCGATGAACTCCTCGTTGGCCAGCGTCCGAACGAGCTCGCCCGCAACGTTGTAGACCTTGAGGGTCACAAGACCGCGATCCTTGACGGAGAACGCGATCGTCGTCTGCGGGTTGAACGGGTTCGGATAGTTCTGGTCGAGGCTGTTCACCTTCGACGAAGCAACCGGTGTCGGTCCGGTGACGGTGTTGCCCAGGAAGGTGATGACGTCCTTCAGGAAGTGCGCGCGGTCCATGACTCCATTGTTATCGTTGTCCTTGATATAAATGAAGCTGAAACCGCTGACAACCACAGCAACGTTCGAAGAACCGTTGTTGGTCACCTTGCTGACAACCGCGCCGTTGGTCGACGTCGCGCTAACCGTGGTCGTGCCGTAGCAGACCTGGTTAACCGTCGGAGCCGTCGGCGTAATGACGTCGAAGTCATTGATCAACGGGCAGCCACCGAAGATGATGAACGTCGGATCGCTGGTGATGGCACCAGCCGGAACCGCGGAACCGACCGGCGAAACGCCTTGCGTCGGCACGTGGTTACCCGTGGTCATCGTGTGCGGAAGCCACGTCGTCTTGAACGCGATGGCGGAGGCACCGTTCGGATTGACACTCGTCTGGTACTTCCTCACCTCGTCGATGAAGTCGTCACCACCGATGTACACGCCACCACCGCTCGTCAGACCGCTCAGGAACGAGGTAACCATGTCGAAGTCCTTCGACTTCTCCGGGGTACCCGTGCCGTTACCGAGCGTAATCGTCAGATCGCCCGTATCCCAGATGATCTTCCGGTACGGTACAAGCAGCTGATTCGCGACGTTCTTCACGCGAGCGCCAGGCCGGTTGGCCACGGCGGACGACGGTCCACGGACGTCATACCGATCGATCGCATTGAGCAGACCGAGCGACTGGAACGCCGTGTCGAAGAACGGCTGCGAGCCGCGGCCGTCCATGCCATCCACGTAGAGGATGTCATTGGTGCCGCTGCCGGTGCCGTTGATCGGGAGAATCGAGAACTCCGAAGCGTTGACCGCCGCGGCGTTCTGGTCCGTGTAGGACCCACCCAGGTTCGAGTTCGACGCGTAGGTCCACGTTCCGGCCGTGTTCCTCGCTCCATAGAAGAAGCGAATCTCGTCGCCCGGCCTGAACAGGTTGTCGTTCAGGTCGAGGCAGAACGAGTCGGGAACCGGCGAACCGGTTCCGGCGCGCGTCGAGTCGAGCTTGACGATGGTCCAGCTGTTGGCCGAACCGTCAATATACGTTCCGGTTACCGGCCAACGCGTCGCATTCTGCGTCAGAGCGGCACCGCTCTTGGCAGCCTGCGTCGGGACGACCCGCACGTAGGCGTAGACCGCCGCACGGCCGGCGTCCGAAGCGAGACCGCTCACCGGATCGCTGACCTTGACCACCGAAGAGTCGCCAGGGAAGATGCTGTTGAAGTTGGGACCCGGAGCACGGTCGATCGCCGCGTCGGCGCGGGCCGTACCCGTGATGGTTCCATCCGTAGCAAACGTGTCCTGGAACTGATCGATGTCGCGAATGCTCCACTGGGGACCCAGCGCGGTAACGCGGTAGATCTTGACGTTGTCCAGGAGCGGAGCATGGCCGTGGCAGGCGCCCGTACCATAGATACCGCACCAGGCACCGCACATGTCGTAGATACCCAGCGCCATCTGCATCACGTTGCCCGGGGCCAGAAGCAGAAGGTCACCCACCGACTGAACCTGGTTCAACCAGTCCTTCTGTCCACCGTAGTAGACGAAGTTCCGGTCTCTCCACGGACCCGGGCAGGTGCTGCCCGAAGCCCTCGTCCGGACGTGCCAGACGTAGAACAGCAGGTTGTCGAGCGGCATGTCGCGATACGCCCAGAACGAAATGTTGACGACCGCACCGGATCCGACCAGCGCGATCTCCGGCGACCAGACCTCGTTGGTGAGGTACTGACCGTCGGCATTGCCCTTGGGAACCGCCGCCTGCGCCGGGAAGCCGCCGCACGCGTAGGTCTCTGTCGAACCGGAGATGGCCGCCCACAGGCAGAGCAGATCCCGGAGGCACAGGTCCTGCTGGACCTGCCCCTGACCCGGGAACAGCGCCATGTACTGGCCGAACCCGGAAGGATTGCAGGTCGTCCAGTCATTCGACGAGTTGCTGGCGTTACCGACGGGCTCGCCCTCGAAGTCCTCGAGCGGGAGACCCTCGGCCACCAGGTTGTCGATGACGACCGCGCCGTTGGTGTTCCACAGGTTGTCCTGGTCCGACCACGCGGTGTCCGACGCGAACAGGAAGCGGACCTTCACGGGACCGGTCGTTCCGATGAGATACGCGCCACCGGTGATCGTGCCGACGGGAATCGTGCCGTCCCACACACCGGTGCCGCCATCGAGATCCGTCCAGCCGGTGGCACCCGTGCAGTCCAGCGTGTACTGGAGAGTCGTGGCGTCGTAGCTGGGCTCCGAATCAAACCGGGCCATGAAGGTGACATCCAGGATACCGTCACCGGAAACAGGAATACACGTCTTCGTGCACCAACCCTGATTCCAGCTGTTCCCGTACCCCGGGAGGGCCTGGTAAGCGCAGACCGCGTTTATGCCGCCTGTTGCAGAGGTTCTCGAGCCGCACCAGAGCGACTGAGCACCCGCAAGCGGAAAATAGGCTGCGCCCATGCCCGCGAAGTTGTCGACATGCCAGAAGTTGCCTATCTGGGCCGTGAGATCGACCTTGGTCCAGCTGCTCTGGTTGCAGCTGGCCCCGACCTCGAACTTCGCATTGTAGAGGTCCGTGGTCCCAGGTCCATACGGCGGCGACGCCATCAGGTCGTTCGTCGGATTGTCCGACGTCGCCTTGATCGTCTCCACCGTCGGGACGTAATTGTATAGGGCCCCGTCGCTCGTACGCTTTGCGAACGCCGCCGACGCGACAAGCGTTACACCCAGCGCGAGCACGAGTGTCCTACAAAAAGCTTTCTTCATACGTATTCCCCCATCGTTGCTGAGAAGGAATGTGAATACGCGAAACCCAATTTATTTTGGTATTGCACGCTCCGCCGGGGCGCGGCGTCGCGGAACTAATAGAGGCGAGGGTAAGACCGGTACTGAAACGACGCCCGCTTCACCTCCTTCGTTCGTCCAGGAACAGGTCAGTACTACCGTCGGTCGGTCAGGTGTCGGGTACTGCAAAAACCAACGGCGGTCGGCGAACCTGGGCGCCGAAACACGCGCGCCCGAAGAGATGAAGCCATGCAAGGGTCGGGTGGTCTCCCACCCCGATATAACCCTGTGCCCCTAGTCCGGAAACAAGGCTACCACAAGGGACGATCTCCTGTCAACGCGTATGTCGGCGCGGGAGTTGGGCGGGATTCGGGAGTTTCTGGTCCGGTAATGCCGGCCGGCCGGCGCCGCTCAAGACCCGGGTCGCTCTTCGACGATGGCCTGGAAGTCGGCGTACCGGGCGAAGAGCCCGTAGACGGACGCCAGGAACGCCAGCCGCGCCTCCCGGACGGCGGCGTCCGGAGCGTTGACCAGCACCCGGTCGAAGTAGTGGTCGATGGGATCGGCCAGCCGCGACAGGGACTGGAGCACCCTGTCCAGGTCGCCCCGCTGCTCGGCCGCCTCGATTCGATCCAGGCTGCCCCGGGCCGCTTCCAGGAGACCGTGTTCGGCGGCGTCCTCGAATCGGGACGGGTCGAACGGGCAGCCGGCTCCGCCCTCGAAGCCGCTTCGGACCTCGGCCCACGGGGTTCCGATCCGCCGGCGCTCCTTCGGGAGGATGTTGGCGACGCGCTTCACCCCCGTGATCAGACGCTCGAACGTCCGGTTGCCGCGCAGCGCGCCGATCGCGCGCGCGCGAACCAGCGCCGCGCCGGGCTCCGCCCACGAGACCGGCAGCACCGCCGCGGCGGCGTCGTAGGGCACACCGGCGTCCTTGAGGAACGCGTCGACGCGCGCGCGCACGAAGTCGGAGAGGTCCGCGCCGATGCCCCGGTCCTTCCAGCGCGCCTCCACTTCCCCGCGGCTCAGCGTGGAGTCGTAACCCGACGCGGCCCGTTCCAGCAACTCGTCGAGCCGCACGCCGGGCAGCTCCGCCGCCAGCCGGACCAGGCCGTTGCCGCCGCGCCGGAGCGCGTACGGGTCCTGCGAACCGGTGGGCTTGAGTCCCGCGAGGAAACACCCGGCGAGCGTGTCGGCGCGGTCCGCGAGGGCGAGGACGCGACCGAGCGTGCTCCCGGGCAGAGGATCCCCCGCGGCACGCGGCAGGTGATGCTCCCGGATCGCGGCCACCACCGCTCCGTCTTCCCCGCCGGCGGCGGCGTAGCGGGATCCGATGACCCCCTGGAGAGCCGTGAATTCCTTGCCGTCCCGGATCATGGTGCTGGCGAGATCCGCCTTGCACAGCCGTGCCGCCCGCGCGAGGGTTTCGTCCGCCGGACGAACCTTCACATCCAGACCGGCGTTCACGACACGCGCGACTTCGAGCACGCGCCGCCACTTCTCCCCGACGGTGCCAAGCCCCTCGATGAACACGATTCGGTCGAGTT
This sequence comes from uncultured bacterium, assembly GCA_964589805.1. Lineage (GTDB taxonomy): Bacteria > Krumholzibacteriota > Krumholzibacteriia > WVZY01 > JAKEHA01 > JAKEHA01. The sequence continues at coordinate 12,131 of CAZPUV010000026.1, forward strand.
CGTCGGACAGCGCGTCGACGCCGCGCCGGAGATCGTCACGCCAGTAGAACTGCGCGTCGGCGAGACGCGCGCGCAGCACGCGCTCGTTGCCCACCACGACGTCCTTCGCGCCCTTGACCGGGCCGTCGGTGAACGTGACGAACCCGGGCGAGAGATCTCCCCTGCGGTCGGTGAGCGCGACGTAGCGCTGGTGCGCGCGCATGGCCGTCACGACGACCTCGGCCGGCAGTTCCAGGTACGCGCGATCGAACGATCCCACCAGCACGCGCGGGTCCTCGACCATGTAGGTGAGTTCGGTGAACAGGTCCTCGTCCATGCGCCGGTCGAGTTTCGCCGCCGCAGCGCGCGCGAGCGCGAGGATCCGTGCGCGACGCGCTTCCGGTTCCAGGATGACGCCCAGCGACTTCACGCGCGCGGCGAAGGCGCCGGCGTCGGGAATCGACCGGTGTTCGTCGCGCATCCACGGCCGGCCGCGCGTCACGCGCCCGCTGGACACGTCCGCGTACGCGAACCGAACCACGCTGCTCCCGTGGAGTGCGACGATCCAGCGCACCGGGCGCGCGAACCGCGCACCCGACGCCTCCCACTTCATGGTCTTGGGAAACCGGAGCCCCGCGATGAGTCCGGGCAGCTCGTCGGCCAGGACGGCCGCGGCCGGGCGGCGCGGGAGCATCCTGCGCACGGCCAGGTAATCGCCCTTCGCCGTCTGGACCCGGTCCAGCTTCGCCACCGGCACGCCCTGCGAACGGGCGAACCCTTCCGCGGCGGGGGTCGGAGTGCCGTCGTCGTTGAATGCCCGCGAGACGGGCGGGCCCGACACCACCTCCACACCCTCCGCCTGGCGCGCGGCCAGCGCGCCGGCGAACAGCACGAGGCGGCGCGGCGTTCCCGACGCGCGGAGATCGCCGTGCGAGAGCCGGTTGCGCGCGAACATCGCGCGCGCGTCCTCGCGCAGCTGCTCGGCCGCGGGCGGAACGTAGAACGCGGGGATGTTCTCCGCGCCGATCTCGAGCACGAAGTCCTTCACGCGCGCCCCCGTTTCTTCGCGCCTGTTTTCCCGGCGCCGGAGCGCTTGAGGAGCGGAAATCCGAGCGCTTCGCGCTTCTCGATGTACGCCACGGCCGCGCGCCGCGCGAGTGCGCGGATGCGACCGATGTACGCCGTGCGTTCGGTGACGCTGATCGCGCCGCGCGCGTCGAGCAGATTGAACACGTGCGAGAGCTTCACCGCGTAGTCGTAGGCCGGCAGGACGAGACCCGCCGCCAGCATCGCCCCCGCCTCGCGCTCGTATTCCTGGAAGAAACGGAAGTACATGTCCGTGTTCGACCGCTCGAAGTGGAACGCGGAGAACTCCTGCTCAGCCTGGAGGTTCATCTCGCCCCACGACACCCCCGGCGCCCACTCCACGTTCAGCACCGAGTCCACCTTCTGCAGGTAGAGACACAGCCGGAGCAGCCCGTAGGTGATTTCGGCGGTGACGGGCTCGAGGTCCAGCGACCCCGCCTGCTGGAAGTACGTGAACTGCGTGATCTCCATCCCGTCCAGCCACACCTCCCAGCCCAGACCCGCCGCGCCCAGCGTGGGCGCCTCCCAGTCGTCCTCGACGAGCCGGATGTCGTGGCGGGCGGGGTCGATGCCGATGTAGCGGAGGCTGTCCAGGTAGAGTGCGAGCACGTCGTCGGGGGGCGGCTTCAACACGACCTGGTACTGGAGGAACTGCTGCACGCGGTTCGGATTCTCTCCGTAGCGGCCGTCGCGCGGGCGCTTGGACGGCTCGACGTACGCCGCGCGCCACGGCTCGGGCCCCAGCACGCGCAGGAACGTCGCGGGGTTGAGCGTCCCCGCGCCCACCTCGGAGTTGTACGGCTGCACGAGCACGCAGCCCTGCCGGGCCCAGAACTCGTGCAGGCGCGTGATGAACTCCTGCTTGGTCGGCGCTGTCGCGCGGCCGGCCCTGGCGCGCGATGTCTTGCGCGTTGGCAACGGTTTTCCTTTCGGGATTGCGAACGAAGCGCGGATCGCGCGCCGGTTCTCCATCATCATATGAGGTTCAACGACCGAGGCAGGTGATACCCCTGAACGTGGTAAGTATAGGTCCAGTGCACCAGCCGCCCCAACTCTTTTCTGGCGGCCCGCGACACCTCGTTCCCCGCGAGTTCCGGAAACGGCTCTGCGGCGCACCGTGCCACGGCGGCGAGCACCTCCGGCGACAGCGTCACCGCGTCCGGACAGGGCGCGCGGTGCTCCGCGCAGAAGCTCACACCGTCGCGGGGGCTGTAGGAGCCCTCGTCGGGCACGGCTCCGCAGCGCACACAGTTCGTCGTGTCGGGTGAGACCCCGAGTGCCGCGAGCAGCTTGATCTCGAAGGCCAGGAACAGCAGCAGCGGGTCATCGGCGCGCGGGGCCGAGAGGAATGCGACCGCCGTATCGACGATCACCTCGTCGAGACTCCCCCCGGATACGCACACCTGATCGAGCAGTTCGAGCGCGGCGAGACTCGCAGCCAGGTGCGGCAACGATTCGCGCCCCGCGCCGGGCGCGGCGATGAGCGAGGACTCCTTGAGGTAGCGCGTGAAGTAGCCCTCGCGATGGTGAAAGAGGACTTCCAGCTGGTTCCCGGGTTCGATCACGCCCCGCGTGGGATGCCGGGCGCTCAGCGCTCCCTTGGCGAGGATGCGGATCTTCCCGCTCGCGCGTCCGAGGAAGACGAACAGGAGGCTGGACTCGCCGCTGCGCGCGGCCGAGAGAACCACTCCGGTGTCTTTGATCAGCATGGCGGGCACCCGGGGGACCGGCGTACCGGTCAGTGGCTCTTAAGGTACGCCGTCGCCAGGGTCAGGTAAATCGTCATTCCGATGATGTCGTTGGACACGGTGACGAAAGGCCCGGCGGCGATGGCGGGGTCGATCCGCCATCGATGCAGCAGGAGCGGAATGGACGACCCCATGAACGCGGCCACGATGATCACGATCAGGAGCGAACCCCACAAGAGCCCGCCCAGGCCGGGATCGCCGCGCCACACCCACACGAGTCCGAAGAGCACCCCGCCCAGGACGAGCCCGTTCAGGAGGGCCACCTGCACTTCCTTGAAGACCCGCCGGCCGATGCCGTAGAGGTCGATCTGGCCCAGGGCCAGCTCGCGCACCACGACGATCGCCGCCTGGATGCCGATGTTGCCCGCGGTTCCCACGATCAGGGGGATGAAGAAGGCGAGCACGACGAAGGTCACGAGCGACGTCTCGTAGCGGCTCATCACGATCGCGCCCACGACCTGGCCGAGCAATCCCGTGACGAGCCAGGGCAGGCGGCAGCGCGACACCCGGAAGATCGAGGTCTCTCCCA
>CAZPUV010000026.1:15482-16589 GCA_964589805.1 uncultured bacterium
GTCGGTGGTGCCGGCGATGGCGGCGATGTCCTCGGTGGCCTCCTCCTCCATGACATCGATGATGTCGTCCATGGTGATGCGCCCCACCAGCCGGCCGGCCGCGTCCACCACCGGCATGGTGAACTCGTCGTACTTCGAGAACATGGCCGCCACCTGTTCCTGGTCCATGTCGACCGGGACGGCGGGGACGTTCTTCTCCATGACGTCGTGCACGCGCATCATGGGAGGCTTCAACACGAGGTCCATGATGGAGAGCACGCCCACCAGTTCGTCCGAGTCGCTCACCACGTAGACGCGTTGCGGGCTCTCGACCTCGTCGGCCACGCGGCGCACGAAGTCGACGGCATCCTGGATGGTCGCGTCTTCCCGCACCCAGACGCGCTCGACCTGCATCAGGCCGCCGGCCGTCTCCGGCCCGAACTCGAGCAGTTCCTGGATATCCTCGCGGTCTTCGGTGGGAAGGAGCGCTTCCACGCGCTCGGTCTTCTCGCGCGGCAGCGTCGACATGAGGTCGGCCGCGTCGTCCGACGGCAGCTCCTCGAGGAGCGCGACGACTTCGTGGTCCGACAGCAGATGCAGCAGCGCGAGCCCGGACTTGGAATCGAGCTCGGTCAGGACCTCCGCGGCCCGCTCGTTGTCGAGGCGTTTGAGGAGGACGATCTGCTGCTCGACCTCGAATTCCTGCAGGATCTCGGCGATGTCGGCCGGATGCAACCGCGCCAGCAGCTGATCGAGATCGGCCATCCGCCCGCTTTCGATCAGTGCGCGCGCGCGTTCGAAGTCTGCGATGCCCTTCTGTTCCATCGAGCGGCATCGTATGGGAGTGCGCGTTGGAATGGCAAGGAGGGAGTTCCGCCCTCGCGGGTTCGCGGCACCCGTGCGGGCTATTCTTCGGCGGCCAGGCGTTCGACGGTGGACAACCCGCGGGCGAGAACGCGAACCACGCGCTGGCGCTCGACCGACTGCACTTCGAACTCGACCTTGCCCTGGATCCAGCGGTCGCCCACCCGCGGCACGCGTCCGATCACGTGGTAGAGGAGCCCGCCCAGGGTGTCGGCGACGTCGTCGGGCAGGTCGAGGCCGAGCATGTCGTTGAGTTCCTCGATG
>CAZPUV010000027.1:0-15840 GCA_964589805.1 uncultured bacterium
CGTCGGGGCGGATTCCACCCCGTGTTCGCCGCGCAGCGCGGCGTCGAGGACGATGCGCGCCTCGCCGATGTCGCGCAGGCGCTGCTTTGGATCCTTCTCGAGACAGCGTCGCAGCAGCGTGCGGATCGAAGCCGGCGTGTCCGCCGGGAGGGCGCTCCATTCCGGCTCCGCGCGCAGCACGGCGGCGAGCGTGTCGCTCACCGTGTCACCGCCGAACGCCTGCCGGCCCGTCAGCATTTCGTAGAGAACGCAGCCAAAGGCGAAGATGTCCGCGCGACGGTCGACGCGTTTTCCGCGCGCCTGTTCGGGACTCATGTAGGCCGCCGTCCCCAGGATCACGCCGGCCACCGTGGGCGAGTTGCCAAGCACCGTGGGAGACTGGGAGAGTCCGGACGTGGAGGCGTCGCCCTCGATGGCCTTGGCGAGCCCGAAGTCCAGTACCTTGATGCCGCCGTCGGGCGTCATCACGATGTTCGCGGGTTTGAGATCGCGGTGGATGACACCCTGCTCGTGTGCGGCCTCGAGCGCATCGGTCACCTGGCGCGCCGCCACGAGACATTCGTCGACCGGCAGCGGCCCGCGCGCGATACGCTGTGCGAGATCCTCGCCGTCGGCCAGTTCCATTACGAGCACGTGGGTGGCGCCGTCCCGTTCGATGCCGTGGATGGTGGCGATGTGGGCGTGGTTCAACGACGCGAGCAATCGCGCTTCGCGTTCGAAACGCATGACGCGCTCGGGGTCACCGGCGAACGCCTCGGGCAGCACCTTCAGGGCGACGTCGCGTCCGAGTTTACCGTCGCGCGCACGGTATACTTCACCCATGCCGCCCGCGCCGATGCGGTCGGTGATCTGATAATGTGCGATGGAGCGGCCTATCATCATGCTACGAGGGAGTACCACATTATAACAGTATCTGCTATCGTCGACAGAACTTTTCCCGAGATCCGGGAGTGCAATGCTGAACGTTGAGATCGTATTAGATGGTGGAACGAACAAGTTCTCGCTCGAGGACGGAGAACACACCGTCGGGCGTTCGAGGGAGAACCCGATTCAGCTGCCCAGCGTGCGCGTGAGCAAGAAGCACGCGGCGATTCGTGTCGACGGGGAACGGATGTTCGTCCGGGATCTCGGGAGCCGCAACGGAACCGAACTGAACGGCAAGCCCCTCGGCGGCGACTGGGTGGAGGTTCCGCCCGGCTCGCTGGTGAGCTTTGCGGGCGCACTGATGCGGCGTGCGACGCCGGCCGCCGGTCCGCTGGCTTCCGTTACGGGGGCGCACCACCTGCTGGGCGACCACCAGGTGGCGACGAGTCTCCGCTACAACATCAGCCAGGGATACTCGCCGGTTGCGCAGCACCGCCTGATGGGGCGCATCCAGCAGCTCTTCGAACTGCTGGCGTCGAGTGACGACGCCGGGGCCATCGAGACCGCGGCGTGCCGGTTCGTGGCGGAAACCCTGCCGGCGGAACGGGTGGTGTTGCTCTCCGATTCCGGGGAAGGGACGGAAGTCGCGGTCCGATCGCGCTGGACGAAGGGCGGTGATGCCGATGCGCCGCTGCAGTTGAGTTCGTCGATCGTGGGCAGTGTGACGAAGGAGCGCGATTCGGTGCTGGTCGCGAATCCGCAGGAGGACCCGCGCTTCGGCGGCCAGCAGAGCATCATGGCGTTGAGCCTGCGCTCGGCCATGGCGGCACCGCTGTTCGACAACCAGCGGGTGCGCGGAATCCTGTATGTCGACACCACGGACTCGCGGGTGCGCTACTCGCAGGCGGACCTCGAGGTGCTCACAGCCGCCGCCAACGCGGTTGCCATCAAACTCCGCAATCTGAGCCTCGAGCGTGAGATCAGCGGCATCAGGGAGCAGCTCAAACTGGCGGCGAAGATCCAGCAGGACCTGCTGCCGAAGACCACGCCTTCCATCGACGGCTACGATCTCGCAGCCTGCAGTCTGGCGGCGCAGGTGGTCGGCGGCGACTACTATGATTTCATTCACGTGAAGGACGGCCGGTGGGTCGTGTGTCTCGGTGACGTTTCCGGAAAGGGACTCCCCGCATCCCTGTTGATGGCGAATCTCCAGGCGACGCTGCGTGGCCTGTCGGCGCTGGACTCCCCGGTGGGGCAGACGATCTCGCGGTCGAACCGTCTCATCTACCACAGCACGGATCCCGAGAAATTCGCCACACTCTTCGCGGGTGTTCTCGACCTGGAACGGGACTCGCTCACCTTCTGCAACGCGGGCCATGAGGAACCGATCCTCCTGCGCGCCGGCGGCGGTGAAGAACGCCTCGCCACCGGGGGCATGGCCCTCGGCGTCATGGACGAGTTTCCCTACGGAGAAGGCGAGATCCGCATGAAAACGGACGACATCCTGATCATCTACTCCGATGGCGTCACCGACGCGGTCAACGCAACCGAACAGCCCTTCGGGGAGGAAAGACTGATCGCGTGCGCTCGCGAGGCGACCTCCGGGTCCGCGGAGAGCATCATGCTCCGGATCGTCGCCGCGGTTCGAGAGCACGAGCAGGGCACGGAGCCGGTCGACGACGTCACGATCATCGTCGTCAAACGCGCCGAATCTGCTAATGTTACCGCGATCTGAGATACCAGGAGGACCATGGTCAAAGTAGAAATAGTCTGGGAAGGGGAAACCCACCGGTTCTCGCTCGAGGACGGAGAACACACCGTGGGTCGCTCCAGCGAGAACGCTGTTCAGGTGGCGATGGCGCGCGTGAGCAAGAAGCACGCAGCGGTTCGCGTGGACGGCGAGCGGATATTCGTCCGGGACCTGGCGAGTCGCAACGGAACCGAACTCAACGGCAAGCCGCTGGGCGAGAGCTGGGTGGAAGTGCAGCCAGGCGCACTGGTCAGTTTCGCGGGCGCCCTGATGCGCCGCGCGTCGCCCGAGACAACGGCGTCGCACCGCCTGCTGGGTGATCACCAGGTGGCGACGAGTCTGCGCTACAACATCAGCCAGGGATATTCGGAGGCGGCGCAGCATCGCCTCATGGGCCGCATCCAGGAGCTGTTCGAGCTTCTGGCGTCGAGCGAGGACGTCGCGGCCATCGAGGCCGCGGCGTGCCGGTTCGTGGCGGAGACCGTTCCGGCGGAGCGGGTCGTGTTGCTCGGCGACTCGGGCGAGGCCAGCCGCGTGGAGGCGCGCGCGCGCTGGACGAAGAGCGGCGACGCCGACGCCCCGCTGCAGTTGAGTTCGTCGATCGTGGGAAAGGTCCTGAAGGAGCGCGAGACGGTGCTGGTCGCGAACCCGCAGGAGGATCCGCGATTCGGTGGACAGCAGAGCATCATGGCGCTGAGCCTGCGTTCGGCGATGGCGGCGCCCCTGTTCGACAACCAGCGGGTGCGCGGAATCCTGTATGTCGACACCACGGACTCGCGGGTGCGTTACTCGCAGGCGGACCTGGAGGTGCTCACCGCAACGGCGAACGCGGTGGCGGTGAAGCTCCGTAATCTGAGTCTCGAGGAGGAAATCCACACCGCGGCCAGGATCCAGCGAGCGATGATTCCGTCGGACGTCCTCGTCCCGGATGGGTACGAGATCGACGCGCACCAGGTGATGTGCCGCGCCGTCGGCGGAGACCTCTACTTCGTGGGGATGCGCCCCAACGGCAAGGTGATGATTGCGCTCGGCGACGTGACGGGAAAGGGCATGCCCGCGGCGCTTGCAATGAGCGCCACGACCGTGTCGCTCGGCCTTCTCGCTTCGATCGAGAGCGATCTCCAGACGCTCGCGGCACGGCTCCACAAACAGCTGTTCAAGAGTCTGACGACGGAGCAGTTCGTGACGCTGTTCGTTGGTGAACTCGATCCTGCGACCGGCGTGATTAGATACGTGAACGCCGGCCACGAGCCGACGCTCGTCGTGCGCGAGAACGGCCAGGTCGATGCATTCGACTCCACCACGCTGCCTTTCGCCATGATCGAGGAGATTCCTCTGATCGAGTCCGAGGTGACGATCGCGCCCGGCGATCTGATGGTGATCTTCAGCGACGGCATCCCGGAGGCGACGACCAGCGGAGAGACCTTCCTCGGGCTCGATGCCGTGAAGCGCGTTCTCACCGAAAAGCGCGCGGAGGCGCTTCCGGAGGTGCGTTCAAGTCTGGTCGGGATCGTCGAGTCTTTCCTGGCCGGCGCGCCGGCCTCCGACGACGTGACCCTGCTCATGCTGCGCCGCCGCAGGAACTGAAGGGCGCCGCGCGGTGCGCGACACCGTCCCGCCGGACTCCTGGAGCCCCGGGCCGTCCCCGGGGTTGCTTCCTAGAACCAGAATCGGGCGCCGATGGCCCCTTCCAGGTCGAAGTCCGAGTCCGGCGCGATGTCGAGAATCGGCACGATCTCGGCGAAGATGTCGAACGGGTAGTTGCGGAAGATATACGCGAGTCCCACGGGGAAACGGATTCCAACAACGTCCTCCCGGTCCACCTTGACCGTCCGACCGCGGACCTCTCTCCACTCGTCATCGCGCACGATCACGCGCCCGCCGACTCCGAAGAACAGCGGAAAGGCGTCGCCCGTTTCCACCTTGATGAGATCAAACCTGTGGAACAGGTAGTCGCCCTGGAGGTGGAACTCGTCGTTGTCGGAGAGCGACCAGGCGGCTCCGAACTCCAGGGCATGGTTGTTGGCCAGCCAGAACTTGACATCGATTCCGGTCGGCTCGCCCAGAATGAACCCGAGGCCGACGTTCTTCTCTTTGGCGAGCGCCGGACCGCTGGCGGCGGTCAGGAATATCGCACAACACAATGTGAATACGAAACTACGGGTCATGGTATCTCCTCGGTTGGAACCGTGCCGCACCAGGCGGTATATTATGATGGTCCGGCCGGAAGCCGCCGGCCCCCCGGGGCGTTGGAATCGGGGGTAAGGTAAGCACGGGCGGTCCGGGCCGGCAAGGTTAGTTTCTACACGCGGATTCCCTGGAGGAAACTCAATGTTCTTTGACCCCCTGTACTGGGTAATCATCGGTGCCGGCATGCTCCTGAGCCTCTGGGCCAGCATGAAGACGAAGGGCACGTTCCAGAAGTTCAGCCAGTACACCACCCAATCACGGATGACCGGCGCGGACGTGGCGCGTGCCATCCTGCGCGACGCCAACATCAGCGACGTCACCATAGAGCCCGTCCGGGGCACGCTGACCGACCACTACGATCCGCGAACCAGGACGCTTCGGTTGAGCGAGGCCGTCTTTGGAAGCGCGAGCATGTCGGCCGCCGGAGTTGCCGCCCACGAGGTGGGCCATGCCATCCAGCACGCCCAGGAATACGCGCCGCTCAAGTTCCGGTCGGCGTGGGTGCCCGTGGCGAATCTCGGCGGCGGTATTTCCATCATCGTGCTCATCCTCGCCGCCATGCTCGGGGGCGCGTCGTCGGTGATGGGTTCCAAGGTGGCCATCCTCGGTGTGCTGCTCTTTGCGACGACCACGGTGTTCACGCTGGTGACGCTGCCGGTGGAATTCGACGCGTCGAAACGGGCGCTGGCGACGCTGAGTCGCGGCGGATACCTCACGCGCGAGGAACTGTCCGGCGCCAAGCAGGTGCTCGACGCCGCCGCGATGACATACGTGGCGGCGTTCGTGACATCCGCGCTCACGCTCCTCTACTGGGCGATGCGCCTCGGTCTGCTCGGCGGGCGCCGAAACAGCTGACGGGCGCGCAGATTCCAGTACGGCGCCTCCGGAGAGCGTATTCTCCGGGGGCGCTTCATTTTGCAAGGTTTTCGTGGTATTCTCCCGGCGTCAGCCCCAACCAACCATGCAGGCACGCTTTGTCCGATCAACTGGTCTGGCCGCCGTGGTTCTACTCGGCTGTTCCGACCTCGGCGATCCCTACCGGCCCGGGCCCGACTGCGACCGGTCGGCGGGGGGCGTGGATTTCGGCGAGGTTGAAGTTGGTTTCTTCACGGAGCGGACCATCACCATCCGTAATTCCGGCAACGCCGAACTCGAAATCGCAGTCGATTTCTCCGACCCCAACTACTCCGTCATTTCGGGTGCGGGGACGTTCTCGGTCGGGCCGCTCGCGAGCCACGAGGTTCTTCTGCGATTCGCGCCCTCGGACACCGGCGTGCATCGCTCCGAGCTGGAACTCGGCAACCACTGCCCGCCCGTGAAGCTCGCGGGCGTCGGTGGATACCCGGCAGAAGGGCCCCGGTGCGTGGTCGACCCCGCCGCCCTCAACTTCGGCGTCGTCGAGGCGACGACGTCGGTCGAACGGGTGATCGAGATCCGGAACGTCGGCCTGATCGCCATCGCGGTGGATGTGCGCGGCTGCGCGCCGGTCTTCGAGGTTGTCGAAGGTGGTGGACCGGGGATCGTCGAACGGGGCGACACGCTGCGCGTCCGCGTGCGCTTCACGCCGCCGACGAGCGGAAACTTCGCATGCCGGCTCGCCACCGGCACGGACTGTGGCGAGATAACTCTGACCGGTGCGGGGGAGATGCCGGTGACGGTATTCTACGCGACGGACATCCAGCCCATCTTCAACAACCGGTGTGTGGTGTGCCACCAGAGCCCGGCGCCGCCGGGCGGTCTCAACCTTGCGGCGAACTCGTCATACACCGAACTTGTCGGTGTGATCAGCTCGGGATACGCGCCCGACCTCCGGGTGAAGGCCGGCGACCCGACCAATTCAGTTCTCTACGGAAAGATCGCCAACACCGGACAGTTCGGCGTTTCGATGCCGCCGCCGGGGGGCGGTCCGCCGGTGCCGCTGGCCGAACGAGAGAAGATACGCATCTGGATTGTCGAAGGAGCACGCAACAACTGATGAGAGGTGGCTCCGGAACACGAAATTGGCGATTCGTGGTGATCGTCTGTCTGATGGCGGTCGTCACGATGCTGCCGGCTGTGACGGCCCTGGCCGTGCCGCGTTACTCAGCGCGGTATGAGCAGAAATGTGCCCTCTGTCACACGAACCCGAGCGGCGGCGGGCAACGCACACTCTACGCGAGTCAGTACCTCGTGCCGGAGGAGATGGCGTGGTCGAAGCCGAAACCGGACATCCTGGAGGGCATCGACCCCGAGATCGCGCGGAATCTCATCATCGGAACCGATTTCCGGCTCATACACTCGGGATCGGATGACGACACGCGGAGCCGGAATTTCTTCCAGATGCAGGGAGACGTCTATCTCAATTTCCAGATGGACGAGAATCTCTCGCTCTACTACGACCACGGGATCACGACGAGTTACGAACTTTTCGGTCTGTGGCAGGGGCTTCCACTCACGGGCTATGTCAAGGCGGGACGGTTCGTGCCCGCGTACGGATGGCGCTTCGACGACCACACGATGTACGTGCGAGACAATCTCGGCTTTCTTCCGCCAGCGAACAGCGATGTCGGGCTCGAATTCGGTGTATCACCGGGGCGTGCCGACGTCCAGCTAGCCGTGGTCAACGGCAACCGAGGGTCTACGTTCGACAGCGACCAGAGGCTCGCGACGGTTCTCTCCGGCGTCTACCGCGGTCGCGTTGGTCCGGTGGGCTGGGCGGCGGGCCTGGCCGGCTACTGGCGCGATGGAGACGCGGAGAACTTCGGGACCGCGGGAACGTTTGGCTATCTCACCTGGCGACGGCTCGTGTGGATGGCGGAACTGGACTGGTTCCTCGAAGACCCGGAGGGGAAGGGACACACGACCGGCCTCGTGACCTCGCACGAGTTGTCGTTGCTGGCACGGCAGGGACTCGAGCTGCTCGCAACCTACGACTTCTTCGACGCCGACTGGAACAACGAGACCGGTGCCGTGAATCGGTGGGGCGGCGGTGTGTCCGCGTTGCCCCGCCCGTTTCTCGCTGTGCAGGCTCTCTTTCGCGCTACCGCGTACGATGATGGCGTGGCGCTCCCGGGCACGGATTTCTGGGAAACTGTGCTGCAGATTCACCTGATCTACTGACGGGAGAATCGAATGCGATTGGTCGCAGCATTGACTCTGGTTCTGACCTCCGCGTCCACGGCGATCGCAACTGAGTTCGTCGTGACCCCCGGCGCGCCCAACAAGATCGTGTTCACGTCGAAGGCTCTGACCGAGACATTCGACGGAAAGACCGACCGAATCAGCGGTCGTGTGGTCGTCGATCCCACGGCGGTGGGCGACAGCGTCACGGTTCGCATCGACGTCGATCTCGCAAGCCTGGATACGGGGATCGGAAAACGCAACGAGCACATGCGAGAGAACCATCTGGAAACGGATCGATTTCCGATCGCAACCTTCACGGGCGTCACCGTGACAGGACCGGTAGGCGCCGCATTGACGCCGGGCCTTACCGTTACGTTCGATGTGAAGGGGACGTTCACGCTCCACGGAGTCTCGAGGCGCCTGCGGGTAATGGTCGACGTCACCATGCGTGATGACCGCACGCTCGCGTTCGAGACGACATTTCCGGTGACGCTCGCGGACTACGAAATCAGCAGACCCAGATTCCTTTTTCTCAAGCTGGGCGAGACGCAGACCGTGTCGGTAAGCGGTGTAGCAGTCGCCGGGCCCTGACGATCAACCCGTCCGGAACACCGCGAAATCACATCCTCCGAATGAATGCTCTTCGGCGGTCGAGAACAGGCCGCATTCCTCCACCGCGGACCTCCAGAGCGGATGATGATAGATGAGCCACAGGGCGCGTGGATGCCGCTGCAGAGATGTGCGCAGGTTGTCGAGGACGCGCCGCAGCACCACCTCGTCGAATGGATTGAAGAGGAACACCACGGTTTCGTCCGGTTGGAATTCATAATCGGCCGCGTCCAGCGCATGGATCACGGCGTCGAAGCGGAGCTGTTTCGTGCTGCGAAGCGAAGCGAGATTCCTCTCGGCCGTGCCGCACAGCGATGGAGAGTAGTCCACGCCCACCACGCGATTGAATCCATGCAGTGCAGCGAGCATCAGCACACGGCCCTTGCCGCATCCGATGTCGACGAAGGTCCCGCGCGCGGGGATGGCGGCGGCGCGCAGTATTCTCTTGAACGGTCGGGCGCGAGTCGGCTCGTAGCGGATTCCGCGCGCGAGGTTCGCGCTCCTGACGTCGCGAAGGTCGCAGTTCTCCACCACCTGGCTGGTTTCGGTACCGAAACCGGTGTCGAAGGGGCGGTCCGCGAAGCGGCTCGCGCGGGTCACGGCGTGCCGTCGCGCCGAGAGGATGGTCGCGCGCAAGCCGCGCTCGCGCAGGCTTCGAAGGATCCGGGCAAGTGGTGACATCACGTATGGACCGCCGGGGAGCTGAGACGGTTGGCCCGTGGCCGGGTCGACCCCCGGGCGAACCTGGTTGACAAGGCCGGCTTCGCGGGCGCATCTTGCTGGTGGCCGTCCCGGTGACTATACGCGGCAACGCCCCGCTGGGACAATGTTCCCGAGGAGAGCCTTCCGATCCACTCTGCTACAGCTTCCGGCTCCGTGGCCGGACCCGTTGGAAAACCCGAAGCACAGGTGGCCCTTTTGTATTTGTTGACCGACAGCGATCGGATTCGCGCGCGCTACGCGGAGATCCTCGACCATTGTCCGGGGGCCAGCGTCTACCAGACGCCGGCCTGGCTCGGGGTCTGGGAGGATCTCGGGGCGGAGCTCGAGTTCGTCGAGGTCGACGCCGAGACGATCGTCCCGTTTGTCTGCCGGGGAAGCGGGGTGTTGCGCCGCGCGTATTCGCTGCCGTTCGACACCTACGGGGGACCGGTGACCGCCGGGTCCGAAGGGCCGGTATCGTTCGAGCGGGTCATCGAGCCGCTGGGCAACCCGTCCGCACGGGTGGCCGACTTCGGGGCGCGGATGGCGTCGTCCAACGGCGCCCTGCGGTCCACGACTTCGCAGATCGTCGACCTTTCGGCCGGCTACGATGGCGTGGTCGCCTGCTACACGGACGCCAATCGCCGGAACATCCGTCAGGCGGTCGAGCGCGGCGTGCGCATCGAGTCCGCGTCGGAGCCCTCGGCGCCGCGGGAGTTCTACCGGCTGCACCTGCAGACCGTCAGGCGACACGGGGCGCGCCCGCTCTCGCGTTCCTTCTTCGACGCGGTGCACGCGCGGCTGGTCGCTTCGGGACAGGCGACCTTCTGGTTTGCCTTCCACGAGGACCGCATCATCGCCGGCAACCTCGTACTGCGCCGCCGGGACCGCTCCTACGACTGGATGTGGGCATACGACGACCGATTCGCGCCGCTGCGTGCTACGAACCTCATGATCGACCGCGCCATTCGAGACGAGATCGCCCGTGGATCCCGCGAGTTGAACCTCGGCGCCAGCCCCAACGACAGCCTCGGAAGCGTCCGCTTCAAACAGGGGTTCGGCGCGCGTCCCTTCGAATACGCCGTGTATGCTCACACGGCTCCGCTCGTGGCCGCCGCCCGGCGCGCCCGGCAACACGTCGAACGCATCGGCGGCCGCATCCGCTACTTGCTCTAGTCCTTACAGAATCAGAAGAAGAGGGGTAGCGAGCGTGTGGGGTAGTGATACTGCACGATCGCCATCACGAGGAACAGGTCCACGATGAGGTGGACGATGAGGACATAGAGCAGCACGCGCGACTTCTCGTACATGACGCCCTGCGTGAGTGCGAACAGGTACACGATCCAGATGCCGTGTCCGGTGAACGCCATGTCGTACAGAACCGAGGTGTACACCACTGCCTGGGCCGGGTTGGCGATCCGGGCGGGGTAGACTCCGCGCAGGATCGCATAGACCGTGTTGATGAAGAAGAGTTCGTCCCAGATGCCGACGAAGTTGATTCCGACCACGAGGCGCTTGATTGCATCGATGCTGTATTCCGCGGGAAGCGGCCAGTGCGTGGGGAGCTCCGGATTCAAGTAGAAGAAGTAACCCTCGATGACGCCCCACGCCAGCGGGATCGAAATCAGGGTGTAGATCAGATCCCGGAGCGAAAAGCCCGTCGGCCACAGACGCCAGCGGATCTCACCGGGCGCTCGCAGGCGCATGAACAGCGCCGGCCCCAGCACCACGAAGAGGAACGCGCCACCCAGTGTGAAGAAATGGGGCGTGCTGAGGTCGGTATGGATGGGCGCGAACCCGAGCACCAGAACGCACCCCAGCAGGACACCGAGGTTTCGGCGCACGCGCACATCCCGCTGCAGCGCGGTCAGGACGGCGGCGAGCGCCCAGGCCGCCAGCCCGAGCGGAAAATTCGCGAGAGGAATCAACAGAACCGTCGCGACGCAGAACGCGACGAGTGGTGCGATGGAGGGAATTGTGGGTCGGGTCTGCGGCTCCGTCATGCACGGCTAACATAGCGTCCAGAGCGGGTTGCGTCCAGAACGCTGTCGCGTCATCCGGCCGGAAGGGCGGATCGGACGATTCTCATGCGTCACCGTCCTCCTCCCATGCGTCGTCTCCGGAATGTCCCCCCAGCCAACCCCGGCGCCGGAAGAAGACCAGCATGCCGGCCGCCGTCAGGACCATGAAGGCGAGCACGAGGGGATACGCCCATCGCTTGCTCAACTCTGGCATCATCTCGAAATTCATTCCGTAGATGCCGGCGACGAATGTGAGCGGGATGAAGATGCTCGCCATGATCGTCAGCACCTTCATCACATCGTTGGTGCGGTTGCTCATCACGGTGAGATACATGTTCATCAGGCCGTTCACGAGTTCGCGGTGGGAATCCACCACGTCCACGAGCTGGGTACAGTGGTCGTGGGTGTCACGCAGGTACGGCCGCACCTTCTCCGAGAGGAAGGGGCTCGGGTCCCGCAGCAGCCGCCCGATGGTCTCCTGCTGCGGCCAGATGCCGCGGCGGATCAGGACCAGGTCCGTCTTGATCCGGTTGAGCTGGTTCAGGATGGCGGGCGACGGGTTGATCATCACCTGCTCCTCGATCCGCGTGATGCGGGCGCTCAACTGGTCGATGAGGGGGTAATACCCGTCAACGATCGTATCGACCAGCGCGTAGGCGAGATAATCCGGACCCGAGCGCCGGATGTTACCCAGCCCGTCGCGAATGCGACGGCGGACGGGGTCGAGGCAGTCGCCGTAGTGTTCCTGTGCGGAGATCACGTAACCGTCGCCCACGAGCACGGCGACCTGTTCCACCTCGATCTCATAGCGGGATTTCAGCGTGGCCATGCGCGTGACGAGCAGGAGGTGGCGTTCGTATTCCTCTGCCTTGGGGCGCTGCGGCGCGTTGACGATGTCTTCGAGTGCGAGCTGGTGGATCTCGAAGATCGCGCCGATCCGACGCAGCACCGCTTCGTCGCCCAGGCCCTGCACGTCGATCCAGGTGACGTGCTTAGGCGAGGTGACCGTCGCCAGCTGCTCGACGTCGGCGACTTCGATCTCTTCGAGGCCATCGGGGTTGTAGCGCATCACGCGGACTCTTGGCGGCGGGCTTCCCTCGGGTGCGATCAGCGTCCCGGGGCGCGAGCCCGTGGGTGGATGGCGTTTGCGGAAGATGGTGACGGCGACCATCAGGATGTCATCCCGCCCGAAATGCGCTGCAGCGACTCGACCACGGGGGGATCCAGGTGCAGGTCGAGCTGCGGGAACGCGATCACGATGTTCCTGGCCTTGAAGGCGAACCAGATCGCCTCGTGCAGGGCGGAAATGGCCGGGCGCCACTCCCAGGGGTCGTCCATCCAGATGCCGACCTCCCAGTTGACCGAGTTGTTGCCGAATTCCATCATCGCAACCATCGGTTCGCGATCGGCCACCGCCCACTTCTGGCTGATCTCGGCGGCCGTCTCCGTCAGCGTCCGCCTCACGAGCGCCATGTCCGAGCCGTAAGTGACGCCGACCGGGACGCGGAGACGAACGGTGGCGTTCTTGAGGGTGTAGTTCTTGATCGTCTGCTGGATCAGGGCGGAGTTGGGCATGATGAGATCCTCGCCGTCGCGCGATTGGACGATGCTCGAACGTATCCCGATGTCGAACACACGCACGATCACGCCGTCCACGCTCAGTACGTCTCCGGGGCGGATCGTGCGTTCGGTGTGGAGAATTATACCGGCCACGAAATTCTCTGCGACGTTCTGCATCGCGAAGCCGATCCCGACGGCGAAAATGGCGCCCGCGGTGAACAGCATCCCGATGTTGATTCCTGCGGCCGCGAACGCCACGCCGATGCCGAGCAGGATGATCGCGTAGTGGGTCAGGCGATTCACCGCAGCGGCGACGTCACGCCGCCCCCCGCGCCGTGTCATCGCGCGCTCGATGACCGTCCGGACGATCTTCGACACCACCGCGGTTGCCACCATGACCAGAATGACGGTCGCGACGGTGGACACGGTGATCGGCACTTCGCCGACGGTAAAGAGCTTCACGTCGAGAACCCGCTGCAAGGATGACAAGAATCCCATCGTTTCCTCCCGGGCGATCGCTGGAGTTCGTGCTCGATCGCCGCAAGTACCTGCTCCGCCCGCCTCCCGCGAGGCTTCAGGCCGGCGCTCACGCCTCCAGTCTGCACGGGTGGGGGGCGGAGGTCAACCCGGACGGGTGTCTACCCGTGCGGCTTGCGAAGTCGGGGAGTGATTGGGTACACTGCCTGCGGCGCCTCATCGTGAACCGGCGCCCCACTCGTGAAAGAAGTCGAACCCTACAAGCCAAAGAACAAGGTGCGGATCGTAACCGCCGCATCGCTCTTCGACGGGCACGACGCGGCGATCAACGTCATGCGCCGTATCATCCAGTCCACCGGCTGTGAGGTGATCCACCTCGGGCACGACCGCAGCGTGGAAGAGGTGGTGGAGACGGCCATCCAGGAAGATGCGCAGGCCATTGCCCTGACGTCGTATCAGGGCGGCCACATGGAGTACCTGCGCTACATGAAGGACATGCTCGACGAGCGCGGCGCGGGTCACATCAAGATCTTCGCGGGTGGCGGCGGCGTCATCCTTCCGGACGAGATCGAGGAACTCCACCGGTACGGGATCGCGCGCATCTACTCGCCCGACGACGGCCGCTCCATGGGTCTCCAGGGGATGATCAACGACCTGGTGTCGAAGAGCGACTACCCGACGGGTTCGAGTCTCAACGGGGTCGTGGAAGGGGTCCTGAAGCGCGAGTTTCTCGCCGTCGCTCGGGTGATCTCGGCTGCGGAGAACGATCCCGGCGGTTCGGCGAAGGATCTCGAATCACTGCGCGCGAAGGCGCGGGCCTCGACCACGCCGGTGCTCGGCATCACGGGCACGGGTGGGGCGGGAAAGTCCTCGCTGGTCGACGAACTGGTGCGCCGGTTTCTGGTCGACTTCCCCGACAAGACGGTGGGTGTCGTGTGCGTGGACCCGTCCAAACGCAAGACCGGGGGCGCGCTGCTGGGCGACCGCATCCGGATGAACTCCATTCGCAACAAGCGCGTGTACGTCCGGTCGCTGGCCACGCGCCAGGCCAACCTCGCGCTCTCCGTGCACGTGAAGGACGCGATCGACGTTCTGAAGGCGGCCGGTTTCGACCTGATCATCCTGGAGACGTCCGGCATCGGACAGTCCGACACGGAAATCGTCGATCACTCGAACGTCAGCATGTATGTGATGACGCCGGAATACGGCGCGGCATCCCAGCTCGAGAAGATCGACATGATCGATTTTGCCGACCTCGTCGCACTGAACAAGTTCGACAAGCGCGGCGCCCAGGACGCGCTGCGGGACGTGCGCAAGCAGTACAAGCGAGCCCGGCAGGATTGGGATGCCGGGGACGACGGCGTCCCGGTGTTCGGCACGATCGCGTCGCAGTTCAACGACCCCGGTACCAATCACCTCTACCGGACGCTCATCGACACGCTGGTCAAGAAGTGCAATCTGCCGGCCGCGAAGTGGAAATCGACATTCGAGCGCACTGAAGAGGAATCCGAGAAGATATTCATCATACCCCCCAACCGTACGCGCTATCTCTCGGAGATATCGGAGACGTGCCGTCGCTACGACGCCTGGGTGGCCGCGCAGGGGGCGGTCGCGCAGAAGCTCTACGCCCTGCGGACGACCATCGACACGCTGCGGGCCGGCAGCGCCGCGGTCCGCGATCGCACGGTGGAGGATCTCGAGCGGACATATGCGGAGATTGAACGCGGCCTCGCGCCGGAGTGCCGCGCGGTGTTGAGCGGCTGGGAGGAGAAGAAGGCGAAGTACCGCGCGCCGGTATACACCTACCGGGTGCGGGGCAGCGATGTGTCGGTGGAGACCCACGCGGAGAGCCTCGCCCACACGCAGGTGCCCAAGATCGCGCTGCCGCGCTACGAGGCGTGGGGCGACGTACTGCGTTGGAATCTCTCCGAGAACGTGCCGGGTGAGTTCCCCTACGCGGCCGGCATCTACCCGTTCAAGCGCACCGGAGAGGATCCGACACGGATGTTCGCGGGCGAAGGCGCGCCGGAACGGACCAACCGGCGTTTCCACTACGTGAGTTACCACATGCCGGCGCGCCGTCTGTCCACGGCGTTCGACTCGGTGACGCTCTACGGGCGCGACCCCGACACGCGGCCCGACATCTACGGCAAGATCGGAAATTCGGGTGTTTCCGTGTGCTGCCTGGACGACGCGAAGCGGCTGTACTCCGGCTTCGATCTCGTCGACCCGAAGACGTCCGTATCGATGACGATCAACGGTCCGGCGCCGATCATTCTCGCGTACTTCCTGAACGCCGCTATCGATCAGCAGTGCGAGGTCTACATCCGCAAGAACGGCCTCGAGAAGGAAGTCGAGGAGAAGATCGTTCAGCTCTATCGGGGACGCGAGTCGCTTCGGCCGCGGTACAGCGGGGAACTCCCCGCGGGCAACGACGGACTCGGACTCATGCTGCTCGGGGTCACGGGTGACGAAGTGCTGCCGCGCGAGGTCTACGACCGCATCCGGGACGATGCGCTCAAGGCCGTCCGGGGGTCCGTCCAGGCCGACATCCTCAAGGAGGAC
>CAZPUV010000028.1:0-5168 GCA_964589805.1 uncultured bacterium
TCTCCCTGCGCGGCGTCACGTGGTAGAGCTGCGAAACCACCGCCCGCAGCCATTCCTCCCTCTCGGCGGGCGTCGCGTCCGTCGGCCCGGAAGCCGCGAGATGCCGGAACGGCTCCGAGGCCGGGAACAGCGGGCCCAGCACGCGACGGACGCCTTCGACACCGCACTCGTCGAGATGTTCGCTCGGGAACACGGGAAGCGGTCCCGGGGTTCCGCGCGCGCCCGTGCCGCGCGCCGCTGCGAGCGTGAACTGGCGCCCCGGGGCCGTCACGTAGATGCCGCGGAACGCACCCGCGGCGATCTCCGCCAGCATGCGGGCCACCTCGGACTCCAGCACGTCGAAGCACCCGGCCGCGTCTTCCGCGGTCCCCGCCAGACGGTACGACGTCAGCACGCGCGGCAACCGCAGCACGGCGACCGACTCGGTTCCGGCCCGGCTCAGCACGACCGCCTCCATCACCGCCGCGACGGCAGCCACCCGGGTTCCGGGGCTGGAAGCCCCGCACCGGCTCGCGATCACGGTCCGGCAACCGGGGCGCCTCCGCCACGCCGCGCGCGTGAGACACTCCGTTTCGCGCACCAGATGCTGCCAGGCACGGTCGCCGTCGTTGAGCGCGCCCGAAGGTTCGACGCTCACAACGTGCACGATGACATCGGGAGCCGCGGTATCCACGATCGTCACGGCCTCCCCGACCAGCGAACCCGCGCAGAACTCGACGCCGGCCGGCACGCGCGCCGTTCCCGGATCGTCCACGTGGAAGACGGGGATCGCGCCGAGATTCGTGAGGACGGCCGCGATCGCCCCGCCCATGCCCCCGCCCCCGTGGGTTACGAGCACACGGCGGCCACCCAGCGCCGCCGCGGCTCGCGGCGTCACCGCCGATCGGCTTCCGAGCACCGTCGCCGCGCGGTCCATCACGACCACGTCCGGCAACGCCGCCGACGCCGCGCCCGGAACCGGCTCGATGGGCAGACCGGCCGCGCGCGCACGTTCCACCCACGCGGCCGCGTTCCCCGATCCCGGCAGTCCATACACGAGCGCATCCACCGAATGCTTGCGACAGATCTCGCCCGTACGCTCACCCGGCCCCTCCACAGGGACTCCGTGCATCATCAGACCCACGGTTGCCGGATCGTCGTCCACGAAGCAGACGACCGCATGGTTCGGTCCATGCGCATTGATCTCCCGGGCCGCGCGCTCCGCCGCGTCCCCCGATCCGATCACGGCGTACCGGCGCACGGTGCCCCCGTGCGACTCACGCCCGATCTCGTGGAACAGCCGCGCGGAGAAGCGTACGCCGAGAATGAACATCACCAGCAGGACGTACTCGAGGATGAACAGCGTGCGCGGGAACGCGACGAACCGGTACAGCAGCACGACCGCCGCGAGGATGATCGCCGAGCCGACGGTCACCGCCTTGATCACCCGCAGCACGTCGCTGGTCGAGGTGTAGCGCCACATGCTCCGGTACAGACCGTACTTGAAGAAGCACGCGGTGCGCACGATCACCACCACCGGCAGCGCCTTGAGCACGGCGTGGCCTTCGGCGTCGGTGAACTGGAAGTTCATGCGAACGAAGTACGCGCCCAGGTACGCCACCACGATGGCGGCGAGGTCGGTGGCGACGACGAACACCGAGCGCCGTTCCCAGAACAGCCGGTCACCCCGCTCCAGCCCGCGGATCTTGAGAATGGCGAGCACGAACGCGATCACCCACGCGACCCCCAGGAAGGGCGCGAACCATTCGCCCGCGCGTACGTAGAGGAGAGCGCTCGCGCCCAGGAGGACCGTCACGAGGTACTCGATCAGCGTCACCTGTTTGTGATTGAGGCCGATCTGCAACAGCCGCTGGTAGTAGTGCGTGCGGTGGGGCTTGAACAGCTTCTCGCCCCTCACGAGGCGCTTGACGACCGTCAGCCCCGCGTCGAGATAGAGGGACGACAGGAGCAATACGGGCACGAAGAGCGGGATCCCGGGTTCGGCGCGGTTTCCGGCGATGGCGAGATAGGCGAACACGTAGCCGAAGAACGTGCTGCCGGCGTCGCCCATGAACAGACGCGAAGGCGGAAAATTGTAGTGCAGGAACCCGAGCGCGGCGCCGGCCACGGCGAGAAAGACGACCGCGTACACGGGCTGACCCACCATCAGCCCCACCGCGGCGAGAAACACGGCGGAGATCAGGGCGCTGCCCGCCGCGAGTCCGTCGATCCCGTCGATGAAGTTGTAGAAGTTGATGCTCGCCACCACGATGAGCGCGGTCACGGGGACCGAGAGCCAGCCGAGGTCCAGCGGCCCCGTTCCCGGCAGTTCCACCCGGTCGACGACCACGCCGGCGCCGATGGCAATCGCCGCGGCCAGCCCCTGAGCCACGAAGCGCGATCCGACGCCGAGCCCCCGCCAGTCGTCCAGCACGCCGGCCAGGAACAGCACCGCGCAACCGCCGGCCATGGGCAGGAACTCCCGCACCTCCGGCTTCACCACGCAGAGCCAGGCGAACGTCACGAAGAACGCCGAAACGATGGCGATCCCGCCATATCGCGGCTTGGGCTGCTCGTGGGAGCTCCGGGCGCTGGGGACGTCCACGAATGCGCGCGTCGGCGGACGTCGCAGAAGCAGTCTCGTACCGGCGTACGAGAAGACGAGTGCGCACAGGAATGCTGTCAGTCCGATCATGGGTCGATGGGGCGCTGGAGGGCCGGTGCGTAGAATAGGCCGCTGCGGCGCTCCGGAACAAGCCGTTTTATGGCGACGCCCCCCCGGCTCCCGGTCCGGGGCCGCGGCCAACGGCCTCGCGGAGGGCCTCGCCAAGCCTCCCGGTCGCGGTGACGCCGAGCACGCGCGCCATCTCGGAGCCGTCGTACCACGCAGATCCGAAGAGTTTCCGGTACGCCTCGCTGTCGAACGGAGCGCGCCGTCCGGCCAGCGTCCCGGCGACGTCGCCGGCCTTCGCGATCACGCGCCACGCGACACCGGGCATGACCCACCCGGGAGTCCCGCGCCCGAGCGCGCGGCGGATGGCGTCGTAGATGTCGCGCGTGGTGTACGGCACTCCGTCCGTGACGACGATCGTCCTGCCTACGGCCGACTCGCGCTCCGCTGCGGCCAGCGCGGCGCTGACGACGTCGTCGACGTGCACCATCGAGCGGCGGTTGGGCACGCGTGGCGGCGGGGGAAACCTCCCCGCGCGCACGGCGGCGATCATGCCGCCCAGGTTCCCTCCCACACCGGGACCGTAGACGAGTGCCAGCCGCAGCACCACCGGCTCCGCGACGAACCCGCCGGCGAGGACGAGCGCTTCCGCGTCGCGCTTGGAGCGGCCGTACGCGCTGCCCGGCCCCGTGTCGCCGTCGCCTTCACCCATCGCCTTGACGCTGCTCGCGAACACGAAGCGCCGCACCCCGGCGTCCCGCGCCGCTTCGAGCACGCGACGCGTTCCATCCACGTTGGCGCGGCGGTGCGCCGCGTCGTCTCCGGAGCGCTCGGAAAGCGCGTGCGCTCTCCCCGCAAAGTGGAACACCGCCGACGCACCCGCCACGAACTCCGGCGGCACTGGATCGCGGGAGAGATCCAGCGCGAGCGCGTCGTCCCACGGGCCGGAAGAATCCACCCGGCGGGCGACCGCCTTCACGACGGCGGTCTCCTGCAACCGTGCGCACAGCCGCCGGCCGATGAAGCCGGTGGCACCGGTCACGACCACGACGGGTCTACCCACCGACCCGCTCCCCGCTCACGCGCCGATACACGTCCATCGTCTCTTCGACGACCTGACGCTCGGAGAAGTGTGTTTCGACGTGCACCCGTCCGCTCTCCCCCATGCGGCGTCGCAGACCCGCGTCGGCCACCAGTCTCTCCAGGGCACCGGCGAGCGCCCCGGCATCGCGCGCCGGCACGAGCAGGCCGGTCTCTCCGGGGACCACCACCTCCCGGCAACCGGGGACGTCGCACGCAATGACGGGCCGGCCGCACGCGGACGCCTCCAGGAGCGCCTTGGGAAGTCCCTCCCGGTAGCTGGGCAGCACGGCCACGTGCGCGCGCTGCCAGACGGACGCCATGTCCCGCGTCCACGGCCGGAGCACGATCGTTCCATCCGCCGCCCATCCGCGCAGCACACTCTCCGCGATCGACTCCGGGTTGTCGGGATCCGGCTCGCCGACCAGGCGCACCTCCAGCTCGACGCCGCGCGCGCGCAGCAGGCGCGACGCCTCCACCAGCTCCCGGATCCCTTTCGAGGTGATGAAGCGCCCCGCGTACACGGCTGCGGGGATCCCGTCCGGCTCCGGCGCCGGCCGGAACGACGACAGGTCCACACCCGCTCCCCGGATGAGGTGCACACGCGACCGATCGAGCATGCGCGCGGCGACCAGCACGTCGGCGTCGTCCGGGTTCTGGACGATCGCGTGGACGTCCGTCCCGCCCCAGGCGGCGCGGAGCACGGCGCGCATGACGCGCCGCAGGACGCGTGCGCGCAGCGAGCGCGACACCTCGGTGAAGCCGAGGCCGGCGATGGCGTTGATCTGCACGGGCGCGCGCGCGATGCGCGCGGCGAGTCCGCCGTAGACCGCGGGCTTGAGCGCAACGTGGTGGACGATGTCCGGGCGCTCGCGGCGGTAGAGCCGTACGATCGACCAGAACGCGCGCGCCTCACGCCACGGGTTGGTCGAGCGCCGGCGCCACGGCAGCGACACCAGACGGAAGCGCTCGCCTTCGATTTCGGGCCCGTGGGCATCGACACGGGTCGCAACGATGACCGCGGCACCCGCGTCCCGCGCCGCGCGCGCGATCGGGAGCCGGTGCGAGCAGAAGTACCAGTCCTCGGTCACGAGAAACAGGATCGTTCGCCCCTGCGCCCAGCGTCCGCCGGCGCGCGAGGGCGCGATCCGCTCGTCTGCACGGTCCGTGCTACGCATTCGACATCGTGCTCCCCGCGATGCGGGCCATCATACCATGTGCCGTTTCCACCAGTACTGAAAGACCACCAGGCTCCATATCTGCGGCGCGATGTCGCCCGGCCGGTCCGACCCGAGACGGTCGGCCAGCGCGCCCACCGCACCCGGGTCGAAGAGCCCCTGTGACGCCACGAAATCACGGTTCAGCAGGTCGTCGCGAATGAGCGGTCGCAGGCTGGATCGCAACCAGCCCATGAGCGGAACCTCGAAGCCGTGCTTGG
>CAZPUV010000028.1:5178-15672 GCA_964589805.1 uncultured bacterium
GGAATCGGGAACGACCGCGCGCAACGCATCGCGCAGGATGCGCTTGCGCGCCGACGCGTCGATCTTGTACCGCGACGGCAGCCCGGAGACGAACTCGACCACGTCGTTGTCGAGAAACGGCACCCGGACCTCGAGACCGTGTGCCATGGACATGGAGTCCACCTTGCGGAGCATGTCGTTGGGAAGCACCAGCGCCATGTCCGCGCGCAGCACGTCGTTCATCCCGTCGTTCGCTTCGTCTATCCATCGTGTCGCCGCGGCCTTCCGCGACGCGTACGCGCGCGACGACGCGATCGGCTCCGGTTGCCGCAGCCGGGCGCCCAGCATCGCGGCCACGACTTCCTCGTCGGTGAACGTGCACCAGTTCCAGTACCGGTCGCGCGCGCCCAGACCTGCGCTGCGCGCGAAGCGGTCCAGCCGCCGCACCGTGTCGGCGAACGCGGAGTCGCGTGAGCGCGGGAGGACACGCCACAGTGGAGCCAGTGCGCGGATCGCACCCGCTCGAAGGCCGCCCGCGCGCGCGATGCGCTCGCCGGCGTGCTTGTTGTAGCCGCCGAACAGCTCGTCGGCCCCCTCGCCGGAGAGCGCCACGGTGACGTGTTGCCGCGTGTGCTCGCTCAGGATGTACACGGCGAGACACGACGAATCCGAGAACGGTTCGTCGGTTGCGTCCAGCACGTCGAACAGGCGCGCGTAGAGGTCGTCGTTCGTCACGTTGAACGTCGTATGCCGGACGCCGAGCGCACGCGCGGCCGCCTCGGCGTCCGCGCTCTCGTCGAAGCGCGGATGGTCGGGGAAACCGATGGAGTACGTCTCCAGTCCGGCCGAATGGCGGGACGCGAGCGACGCAACGATGGTGGAGTCGAGTCCGCCGCTCAGGAACGCGCCGAGCGGTACGTCCGACACCATCTGCCGCGCCACCGCCGCGTCGAGGAGTTCGACCAGCCTTCGCCGGGCGGCGCCGTACTCGACCACCCCGCCGCCGTCGGCCACCCGCCCGGGGATCGACGCGTACCGCGCGACGGAAACGCCGCCGTCCGCGACGGTCATGCAACAGCCGGGCTCCAGCTTGCTCACGTGCTTCAGCATGGAATGCGGCGCCGGCACGTAGCTCAGCTGCAGATACTGAAAAAGCGATACGTCGTCCAGCTCCCGGCGGATGGGGAACGCGAACAGCGCCTTCATCTCGGACGCGAAGATCAAACGGTCCTCGTCCCGGTACACGAGCAGCGGCTTGATCCCGAATCGATCGCGCGCGAGAACGAGCGATCGCTCTTCACGGTCATATACGGCCAGGGCGAAGAACCCGTTCAGCCTCTCCAGCACCGCCGGTCCCTCGTCGGCGAAGAGCTGCAGGACGACCTCGGTGTCCGATTGCGTCCGCAGGCGCCCGCCCCGCGCCACGATCCGCTCACGCAGCTCGCGGAAGTTGTAGACCTCGCCGTTGTAGACGATGGTATAGCGGCCCGTGGCATCCGTCATGGGCTGGTTGGCCGCATCCGAGGTGTCGATCACCGCCAGCCGCCGGTGGCCGAGCCCGACCGTACCGTCCCGGAACACCGCGCCGTGGTCGGGCCCGCGGCGCGCGAGGCACTGCGTCGCCGCTTCCAGGCTCTCCAGCGAAGCCATTCCGCGATCCGTGAGCGCGACGATGCCGACGATTCCGCACATGCGAGCGAATCTTAGGGCAAGCGCATGCCCGCGACCACGTGTTTCCGACACGCCCCGGAGGCACGCTTTGTTGCCGGGAACCGGGCGATACAGTATGCTGCCGTGGCCGGAATGAAGCCAAACGACACGGACAAGACTCGCGCCCCGCTGGTCACCATCGGGATGACCAGCTTCAACGCCGAACGCTCGATCGCGAGGGCGTTGGACAGCGCGCTTGCTCAGGATTGGCCCAACCTCGAGATCGTCCTCGTCGACGACGGCTCGAAGGACCGGTCGGCGGCCGTGGCCGGAGAGAAGCTCGCGAAACACGAACGTTGCCGGCTCGTCGTCCACGATCGCAACCGGGGGTTCCCCGCCGCCTTGAATACGATGATCGCGCACGCGAGAGGCGAGTTCATCGTCATATTCGACGACGACGACGAAAGCAGGAAGGACCGGATATCCTGCCAGCATCGCGCGATCGTCGACTATGAGGCGACTTCGGGAACGAGACTGGTTGCCTGCTACGCTTCCGGCCTGCGCGTCTACCCCAACGGATATACCCGGCCGTTCGCCGCGATCGGATCGCGTCCCGCGGTTCCCGCCGGCATGTGCGTGGCGGACTATCACCTGTACGGAGCGAGAGCGCCCGGCGTTTTCTTCGGGAGCGGCACGCCGAGTTGTTCCCTGATGGCCCGCCGGTCCACGTTCGATGCCGTGGGTCCCTACGACGAAACGATGCGGCGCACGGAGGACTCGGACTTCGCGATCCGGCTGGCCCGGCAGGGCGGCCACTTCATCGGATGCGGGGAAGCCGTGATCACGCAGTACGCGACCGCCGGACACGACAAGAGGCCCGCCGTCGACTACGAGAGTCATCGCGCGCTGATCGAGAAGAACCGCGACTACCTGATCGACCGGCGCCGTTACCGGTATGCGCTGGACTGGCAGAAGATGAAATACCACCATTTCGCACGGCAACCCTTCCGATCGGGTGTCGCCCTGTTCAGACTCGCGCTGAGGCATCCGGCGTGGACGCTCTCCCAGTTCTGGCGCTCCGCGCCGGCCCGCGCGATCCACGAGTGGAGAATGAGCCGGGGCTCCCGACACGGGAGCCGGCAGTTCCCCGGGTGAGACCGGGCTCAGGCGCTCCGAGAAAGACCGAGATGCACGGAACAGTCTCCACCGACCTGATCACGATCGGCATCACGTGCTTCAACGCCGAGAGCAGCATTGAACGGGCCGTCGCCTCCGCGCAGGCCCAGACCTGGCCGTCGATCGAGATCGTCGTCGTCGACGACTGCTCCACCGACGGTTCGTGGTCCGTTCTGGAGCGTCTGGCGCGCGGCGACGAACGCGTTCGCGTCGTCCGTCACTCCGCCAACCAGGGTGTCGCAGCGGCCAGGAACACCGTGCTCCGCAACGCGACCGGGGCGTTCGTCGCGTTCTTCGACGACGACGACGTGAGCCGGCCGGATCGCCTGGACAAGCAGCACCGGCGCATCGTCGGGTACGAGCGGGCGACGGGATCCGACCGGGTCGTATGCTACACCGCCACCGAGCAGGTGTACCCCGATGGCACGCGCGATTACGCGCCGTGTCTGGGGATGGACATGACACCGGCCCCCGCCGGCATGGACGTGGCCCGGCTGATACTGCTGGGCACGCCGATCGCGGGCCGCACGGGCTCCTGCCCGACGAGTTCGCAGATGGCGCGCAGGGGCGTGTTTGGAATGGTGGACGGATTCGACGAAGCGCTGCGGCGTCACGAGGACACGGACTTCAACCTGAGACTCGCCCTGCACGAGGCGCATTTCGCGGGCCTGTCCGAGCCGCTGGTCGCACAGACGGTCACCGTTTCCGAGGACAAGACGCTGGAAGTCGATCGCCGGAACATGATCGAGCTGCTCCGGAAACACAGGCAGTTGCTGGAAACGTGGAACTGGTATGATTTCAGCGTGGCGTGGTGCGAGATGAAGTTCACCCTGCTCGCAGGCGGGACGAAGGGCGCGTTGCCGCACATGGCGCGGCTGTTCTTCATGTCACCGGCCAGGTTCCTGAAGAAGATGATGTGGTCGTTCCCCAACCGGAAGACCTACCGGAAGTACGCCTACCACCCGGGCGCAAACGAGGGATCCCGGCCGCGCGCGCGCGCGGGATGACGGAGCCATGCGCCTGCTGTTCGTCTGCAGAATGTTCGCTGGCGGCGTCGGCGGCGTGGAGCGCATGGCGATCCTGCTGATGAACGCCATGGTCGGTCGCGGGCACGACGTCTCCCTGTTCACGTGGGACGAGGCGGGCGCCCGGTCGTTCTACCCGATGGACGAAGCGATCCGGTGGAGCCGTCTCGACATGGGCGATCCGATGACCCCGGCCGGTTGGCGGCTGCGGCTCGGACGGTCGAGGCGCTTAAGACGTCTGGCGGCTTCGGCCAGGCCGGACGTCGCGGTGGCCTTTCAACACGGCCCCTTTCTGTTCGCGGCGGTGAGCATGCTCGGCCGCGACGTTCCGATCGTGCTCTCCGAACGCAACGCGCCCGACCAGCTGGAACACATCCGCGCCGGCCGGCACCGGGGAACGATGTTCCAGACCATGCGGCTGGCGTCCGCCATCACTGTCCAGTTCCCGGGCTACGTCGAGCGCTATCCACCGTATCTGCGCGCACGCCTCGTCGTGCTCCCGAACCCGGTGCTCAAACCGTCCGCGTACGCCCACCCGGGCGACGGAAAGGAGGGAAGGGTACTTCTGTCCGTCGGGAGACTTTCGTACCAGAAGAATTTCACGGTTCTGCTGCACGCCTTCGCGCGCGTCTGCGGCGGGCATCCTCGGTGGTCTCTGCGTGTCGTGGGTGACGGAGATGAGCGCGCCGCGCTGGACGCCCTGGCCGGGGAACTCGGAATACGCGACCGCGTGTCGTTCAAGGGGCACACGAAGGACGTCGCGGCGGAGTATCCCGCGGCCGATCTCTTCTGCCTGCCGTCGCGCTGGGAGGGTTTTCCGAACGCGCTCGCCGAAGCGCTGGCGCACGGCCTGCCGGCGGTCGGGTTCGAGCGCTGCGCGGGCGTGAACGAACTGATCGTCCCCGGTCACAACGGACTGCTGGCGCAGGGAAACGACGACCCCGCGACCCTGGCGTCGGCGCTGGGAGCGCTGATGGCGGACGCGGAAGGCCGCGCGCGCCTCGGGATGGAGGCGAGGCGAATCGTGGAGGCGTACGATCCGGAGCGCGTGATCGACTCCTGGGAGCGGATGCTCCACCGCCTCGTTCGGAACCCGTGAAACTGCTCTTCGCGATCAAGTCCCTGGATGTCGCGGGCGGCGGTGCCGAGCGCGTTCTGACCCTCGTCGCCTCCGGGCTGGCGGCGAAGGGGCACCACGTGTCGGTGCTCACCTTCGACACGCCCGGCGGCGCGACCTTCTATCCGCTGGATTCGCGCGTCCGCAGGATCCCGCTCGGAATCGGTCCGACCGATCGAGCAACCGCTCCGCGCCATTTCGTCGCCCGGCTGCGCGCGCTGCGCCGCGCGGTCAGTGCCGAGCGGCCGGACGCGCTGATCGGCTTCATGCACAGCATGTTCGTCCCGCTCGCGCTGTCGACGGCAGGGCTCGGCGTCCCGCGCGTCGCGAGCGAGCACACCGTGCCGGAGTACTACCGCGGCCGTCGCGGAGAGTACATCGCGTTCCTCGTTGCGTGCATGCTCTCGAAGCGCGTAACGGTTCTCTCCCCCGCCGTCCGCGACATGTACCCGGCCTTCGTGCGCCCGCGGATGGTGCCCGTACCGAATCCCGTACCGGCCCCGAGCCCCGGTGACGCCGGCGCAGCGGCCGCACGGAGCGCGAGCCGGACCATCCTCGCGGTCGGCCGCCTGGGCCCGGAAAAGGACCACGCAACACTCATCGACGCGTTCGCGTCGATCGCGCCGCGCTTTCCCGACTGGACGCTGCGCATCGTCGGCGACGGCAGCCTGCGCCGCGACCTGGAACAGCGCGTCGCGCGCCACAACCTCTCCGGCCGCGCCGTTCTGCCGGGCATGACACCGCGCATCGACGACGAGTATGCGCGCGCGGAGCTGTTCGCGGTGCCCTCGCGGTTCGAGAGCTTCGGCATGGCGACGGCGGAGGCCCTCGCCGCCGGCCTTCCGGTGCTGGGGTTCGCGGGCTGCCCGGGAATCAACGAGCTCGTCGCCCACGACCGGACCGGCTGGCTGGTCTCCGGCACGCCGGAAGCGGACCGGACCGCTGCGTTCGCCGACGGTCTTGCGACCCTCCTGCGCGACGATGCGCTGCGCACGCGACTGGGCCGCGCGGCGGCGGCGAGCGTCGAGCGCTTCGCGACCGGGAGCGTCGTCGCCCGGTGGGAGCAGCTGCTGGAGGGCGTGGCGCGCCGGTAAGGGCGCATTCCCGCCGCAAGCAATGTCGTCGGTGGCGTCATGAAACTGCCCGCACCCGTGAAACGCGTGTATCACCTGTTCCTGCGCGGTGTACTCCGGGCGGTCGGCCTGGACTTCAGCTGGTATGTCAACTTCTACCGGAACTGGCCGTACGCGCTGCCGGTGGTCGAACCGTGCCTGCAGCGGTTCCGCCCGCGCAGCCGGTCGCTGGCCTTCTTCCGCGGTTATCCGCTCGAACGTTTCGCGAAGACCGGCGACCTGGTTCTCGACATCGGCGCCAATATCGGCCTGGTGTCGTCGCACCTGCTCCGACTCGGTTACGTGGTCCACGCCTACGAACCGGATGCGCGTTGCGCTGAATTCCTGCGGCGGCGATTCTTTCGGATCGATCCGTCCCGCTTCCACCTCCACCCGGTGGCGGTCTCCGACTTCGATGGAACGGCGGCGTGGCACCGCGGGACGCGCACGACCGAGTCCAGTTCGATCCTGGACGGCAAGCCCGGCACCGAGACGACGGGCGCCCTGGAGGTGACCGTCCGTTCGGTAACGAGCGTGCTCGAGTCGGCCGGATACGCGTCGCTGATCCTGATGGACATCGAGGGCGCGGAGTACCGCGTACTCGAGCAGATGTTGACGGCGAAGAACCTGGTTCGATTCGGGCTGTGCATCGCGGAGAGCCACGCGAGGAAGATGCCCGCCCTCGAGGCGGAACACGGCCGCATCGTGGAGAAGATAAAGCGTTTGGAGCTGGGAGAGCGCGTTTTGCTAGACTGGCGCTGACGCGCGCCGCGAAGACCGGCGCGCCCCCTGGGAACCGATCAACTCGAGAATGCCGATCTACGAGAATCTCAAAGACGCCTGCGAAGGCGCGGAACACGCGACACTGACCGCGACGGTATGCGTGGTCGGTTCCGGCCCGGCCGGCGCCGTCCTCGCGGTGGAGCTGGCGGCGGCGGGTGTTTCCGTGATCGTGCTCGAAGCCGGGTCCGCCGGACCCGATCACCGGGCCGACGCCGTCCTCGAGAGCGTCGACGTGTCGGGGCACGCGGATCTTCGCTACGGAATTGCGCGCCAGCTCGGCGGTGCCACGAATCTGTGGGCGGGGCGCGTCGCGCCGATGGAAGCCATCGACCTCGAACGGCGCGGCTGGATCCCGCACAGCGGCTGGCCCGTCACGGCGGCCGAGATCGAGCCGTGCTACCGGCGCGCCGCGGGTGTGCTCGGCATTCCGGGCCACGCCCATTTCGCCGCGCGCGACCCGTCGGTGGCGCGCCCGCTGGCCTCGCCCGCCGTCGAATGCCGGGTCTTCCAGTGGGCCCGCGAGCCGTTCAACGCGGGGGCACACCTCGCGACCGCCGCGCGCGTAACCGGCCACCTCACCGTCGTGCTCAACGCGCGCGTCACCGAACTGATGGAGAACGACAACGCAACGTCGGTGCACAGCGCGCTCGTCGCCGGCGCGGGCGGACGAAATGCTCGTGTTCGCGCGCGGGCCTTCATCGTGGCGGCGGGCGGCATCGAGACACCGCGACTGCTCCTCAACTCGCGGTCCGTTCGCCGCTGTGGAATCGGAAACGATCACGACGTCGTCGGCCGGTACCTGTCGACACACCCCAAGGCCAACATGGGATCGCTGATCCTGACCGACCGCATCTCCACCCTCGATCCCCTGTTCTGCGACCGCCCCCTGGCCGGCGGTGTGCAGCGTCTCGGCCTGGGACTGGCCGCGTCGGTCCAGCGGGAGCGGCGCCTTCTCAATCACTACGTCCAGCTGCTCCCGCTGCTCGAACACCGGGCGAACCGGCTGTTCGAACGCATCAAGGGAGGGCGGACGATCAAGTCGCCCCTGATCGATCGCGCGCCGCTGATTCGTGGCGTCCTGCCGGGCGTGGGATTGCTCGCGTTCGAGGCCATCGGCCGCCTCGGGGGCGTACAGCGTCGCGCCGGCAAGTTCATCCTGCGCGCATTCCTCGACCAGTACCCGAATCCCGACAACCGGGTCGCCCTGTCGGACGCGCGCGGAGCCGACGGCATGCCGAAGGCCGACATCCGGTGGCGGTTCACCGACGACGACCGCGCCTCGGTTCTCGCCTTCTTCGAAACCATGGACCAGGACATCCGATCGCGGGGAGTGGGCCGGATCGAGTATGGTCCCCTGCGCGCGACGACCGACTGGCCCCTGACCGCCATCCACTCGCACTTCATGGGAACGACGCGCATGGGCGATGATCCCGCGACGTCCGTCACCACGCGGGACGCCCGCGTGCACGGCAGCGAGAACCTCTTCGTCGCCGGGCCGTCCCTGTTTCCGACCTACGGCTTTGCCAACCCCGTGTACTCCATCGTCGCGCTGTCCCTGCGCCTGGCAGACCACCTGAAGGAGACCCTGAAATGACCGAGACGCCCCCCGCGAGGCAGTCACTCTGGACGACCCTGACGCGGTACAGCTTCCTGCGCAGGAAACGCTCGACCCGGAACATCGAGCGCCTGTGCCGCGAGTTCGCCACCACCCGGCGCACGCTGGTGGTGCATTCCGAGGACGTGGACTACCGCCCGTTCTTCCCCAACGCCTTCTCGGTGACCAAGCGCCCGGACAAGCCGGCCGACCTGCACGTCGACCTCTATTATAATGACCTTCGCAACATCCAGGACGAGTCGTACGAGGTCATCCTGTGCACGGGACTGATGGAGCACGTACCCGATCCGCAACGGCTGGTCGACGAATTCCACCGCATCCTCAAGCCCGGCGGAGAGCTCATCATCTCGGCGAGCGCGGTGTTCTCGTTCCACGAAGGGCCCAATGACTTCTTCCACTTCACGCCCTTCTCGTACCGCCTCCTCTTCTCCCGCTGGTCGGGATTCAAGATGCTGCGCGGTTCCAGCCAGCCATTCGAGACGATCGGCATCCTGCTGCAACGGATCCTGATCCAGTGCCGGGTGCTCCCCGTGTTTCGCCAGCTGGTGGAACTCATGGTGCTCACCCTCCCGCTCCTCGACAAATGCATCATTTCCCAGTATTCTACCGCCGGCAAGATGGGCAAGGAGTACGAGATCGACTCGATGCTCTTCTCCAACATGCAGGCCGTCGTGATCAAGTAGTGAGAGTGCCGTGACACCCACACCGGACTGGTTCGAAGCGCTGCGCGCGTGGCGCGCACAAAGACGCCTTTCGGCGTGGATGCGCGAAGATCCCCGGTCACGGACGATAACGACCTTTCGCGATTGCCGGTTCTTCGCCGGCCCGGACAACAAGATCGAGGTGTCGCTGCTTCGAGGCGGGCGTGCCTACGATCAGGCGAACTTCACCGCCGTCGCGCACTTCGTGCAGCCCGGGCACGTGTGTTTCGACATCGGGGCCAACATCGGCGTCTACAGCATGGTCTTCGCGCGGCTCTCGGGAGCGCCGGACAACGTACACGCCTTCGAACCGGTGGACCACATCCGGGGCCGCTTCCGGGCCAATGCCAGGCTCAACGGGTTCCAGTCGATCCACCTCAACGAGTGCGCACTGGGATCGGAGACGGGTTCTCTGGACATGCACCAGGTGAAGGAGGGTGTATTTCGGGGCGGCACGAGCACGCTCGTCCGCAACGAGAACATCGCCGCACTCGGCGAGGCCGCGTTCGTCACGCGCCCGGTGCAGGTGACGACACTCGATCGCTATGCGGCTGCGGCCGCGCTCGAGCGCGTCGATTTCCTGAAGATCGACGTCGAGGGCTTCGAACTGCACGTCTTCGAGGGCGCGGTCGAGACCCTGGCGCGCTTCCGGCCGACCATCCTCTTCGAATACGACGACGCTCGCCACGGCGAGAAGAGCCAGCGCGAGCGGATGCGAGAGATCCTCGACGGGAACGGCTACCGGACATTTGAATTCACCGCGTTCCGCGACCGGCTCGCAATGCTGCCGTTCGGCTTCACGCACCAGCCCCGCAACCGGAATCTCCTCTCTGTCCATCACGGACCCGACGCTTGATGGATTCCCGTGTCCACGTCGTCCGGGCAGGCGCCGACTGAAGCCATGGCCGACTCCACCGGCAATCGCCCACTCGTCACGATCGCCGTCACGTGCTTCAATGCGGAAGCAACCATCGCGGCCGCGATTGAGAGCGCGCGCGCACAGGACTGGCCGAACATCGAGATCGTCGTCGCGGACGACGCATCCAGCGACGGATCGCGCGCGGTCGTCGAGGCCCTGGCCGCGGGCGACGACCGCATCCGGCTGATCCGGCACGCGGAGAACCGCGGCTACGCGGCTGCCCTGAATTCGATCGTCGCGGCTGCGCGCGGCGAGTTCATCGCCGTTTTCGACGATGACGATCTGAGCGTCCCGGACCGGATCACCAGGCAGTGGACGCGTCTCACCGCGTACGAGAAGACATCGGGCACGCAGCTCGTCTTCTGCTACGCGAATCACAACGTCGAGACCGCCGGCGGCGATCGCGCCGACCCCGTC
>CAZPUV010000029.1:0-15292 GCA_964589805.1 uncultured bacterium
CTCGGCCATCAACCGCACGAAGTTCGTCCCCGCGATCTCGTCGAACTCGAGACCCGGGAAGCGGTCGTAGTCGCGGTAGCGCTTGACTTCGCGGTGGTCGACGTAGTTGTTCCCGAAGCCGCCGAAGTAGAAGCTCGCAAAGCTGTCGTCGCGATCTCCGAACGAGTAGCCTGCGGCGCTCCGCAACCAGATGGACGAGTGGTCGATGGGCGTGAGGAATCCGAGGTCGAGTTCGGCGGTTCCCTTCGTGTAGAAATCCGTATTCACGTAGTTCGCATCACCGGTGAGCGACCAGCGGATTCCCTTCTCAGCGTCCACCGCGCCGATGGAGCTCTGGAGCCGCTTGAAGTCCAGGCTCGCGGTCGCCGACGTATAGCTGTCGAATGTCGCCAGCACGTTCTGGTTGTATGGAAGCCGCTCGAGACCCCCGTGATAGGCGAGGTTGATCGTGTACTCGAGGAACCGGGGTTTGTCGGATATCAGATAATCGTTCCGCCGGGCCGAGAAGGCATAGCCCTTGCGGCTGGTTTTCGATGGCCCGAAGAAGTCATAGAAGTCCGCCTTGTTGTAGATGGCGCGGAACGTGTACGGAAAGTGCCGATACGTCGCCTCCGCGTGGACCTTCTCGTCGTCCGGAACGCGCGAGGTCGGCGTGACCCCCACCTTGATGTCGCCTCCGTGGAGCCCCAGCGGGTCCATGAGGTTCCAGCGCAGTCCCACGGACGTGTACACCTTGTACGCCTCCACCACCGGGTACAGCGACGCGGTCGTGACGCTTGCGAACTTGCGATAGGAACCCCGGTAGGTGGTCAGGGAATCCAGGTTCACGGCCCGCGGCGAGCCGAGCTTCCACTGTTCCACCACCGGGTGGCGCCGCACGATCTCATTGCCGAGGTAGCGGACGGCGTCCACGTCCTCCAGCGTGGTATCGGCAACGACCACGGGGCGGAAACCCTTCGCCGAATACGAGAACACCACCAGCGAATCTCCCATCGGGATGGGCCGGAAGTACCCTGCCTCCGTATTGGTCACGCAGTCCATGGTTTCGTTCTCGAAGTCCCAGCGGAACACGTTGGACACCCCGGTCTGGTACGACGTGCCGTACAGGTGTCTGCCGTCCTCCGAGAACACGAAGTTTGCGGGGGCGGTCTTGTCGAACTCGTAGAGTACGCTGTATCCGCCCCCACCACGCATCAGTTCGTCGGTGTCGAAACGCACGAGCTTCACGGCACCCGTGATCTCGAGCATGGACGCGGTAATCGTCCTTCCGTCCGGTGAGACATCCACGTCGAAGACGTCGGTTCCGTACTTGAAATCCATCACGGGAAGAATCGACCGCCACGTGTCGTACGGCGGCGAGACACGCACGAGCGTGGAGAACCCGTTGTGGTGCTGGACGCCCCACAGGATGCTGTCCGCGGGGCTGAAAGCGAGATCGCCTATGCGGCAGTTGGTGATGAGCCGGCGCGACTTCTTCCCGTCGACGTCCAGGGCGTTGAGATCACGCCAGTGCTTGCCGTTGTTCGTGGTGTAGAAGAGCGTCCGCGAAGATTCGTCGAACGCGAGTGAGGTCACGTAGTAGAGCGCGGGCGTCTGCACGCCGTGGATCTTCTCGATCCTGCCGGTGGCGAGATCGATGCCGGCCACGTGGGCGAACTCGCCCGGGTAGTTGACGGCCACGAGCAGGCGGTTCTTCTTGTGGTCGATGAAGCCGCGCGACACCGAGCCCAGCACCCTCTCACACGCCGGACGCTCCTTCGTCACGGGGTACTCGCGGACGAGCGCGAGGTTCTCGTTCTGCCACTGACGCTCGAATGCGATCCATCGTTCCCATTCGTCGTCGAGCGACACGCCGAAGACGCGTTTGAACTGACTCGCGTAGTAGGCCTTGGAGTCATCGGTCCGGTTGGCCCACTGGATCACCTTCTCGGGGCCGTGCTGCACGGCCAGATACGACATGAAGCGCGTGCCGTAGAGGTACGAGTTCTGGCCGATCTGGAAGTCGCTCGTCGTCCCTTCCGATTCGAGGCCGACCACGTCATAGAAATACGATCCGTCGCGCACCATCGCACGAAAAGCCATCTCGTCGTACCCGCCCAGGGACCGGCCGATGCCGCCCGCGAGCCAGGTCTCGATGAACACCGCCAGCCCCTCGTGGTACCAGCGCGGCGCGAACCGGCGCGGGCTGGTCAGATACGAGTAGAGCATCGATTCCGGGTTTCCGGATTCGGCGAGCACCTTGCCCTGGAACAAACCGCGCCACACGCGGTCGATGCGCGACGCCTTCTCCGAGGCCACCACGTGGAACAGTTCGTGGCTCATGACCCAGTTGAAACGCTCGTTGGTAGGGCACGTCTCATAGACGTACTCGAATGGCTCGATGCCGAGCGTCAGATAGTTGTTCGGGATGGTCGAGGTTCCTGCGTAGCCGTAGTCGTCGAAGTCCTGCAGGAGGATCGTGACGTGTTCGTAGGGCTCGTACCCCATGAAGCGATGATAGAATCCCATCGAGTTCTCGAAACAACGCGCCAGGTGAGGAATGATGTACGCGTGTTCGGGGTCGTAGTACACGACCCGCATGGTCTTCGTCTCC
This sequence comes from uncultured bacterium, assembly GCA_964589805.1. GTDB lineage: Bacteria > Krumholzibacteriota > Krumholzibacteriia > WVZY01 > JAKEHA01 > JAKEHA01. The sequence goes on from CAZPUV010000029.1 coordinate 2,594, forward strand.
ACGGACTGGAAGTCCAGCTGCGCGCGCGACGCGGCGGGCAGTGCGGCGACGAGAAACGACGCGATGAGGATGCCGGGGTCTCGGAGGCGCATGGGGGAATGCTGCGGAGTCTACCTCAAAAACGATCGGGGCGCCACGGCTCATCGCCGCGACGCCCCGGTTGTCACTGCACCAGCAAGGAGTACTCTACAGGCGTACCTTCGGGCTACTCCCCTGCATTGACTCTCTGCATCTCGGGCGACTTGTTGAGCGATGTCATGCTCGACCGCTCCGCCGCCGCCACGGCTGCACGCTGGTAGATCTGAGCACGCTCGAGCTCGGGTGCACGCTCCAGCATGGCCGCCTTCTCCTGCGGGGTCGCGCGCCCGATCAGGGACGCACGCTCCTCTGGAGTGGAACGGCCCAGCATTGTCGCGCGCTCTTCCGGTGTTGCACGGTGGTAGATCGCCGCCAGACCGCCGGTCAGGCGATCCAGAGCCTCGGCGCGCTGCTGGATGTTCATCCGCTCGAAGTCCGCCTGGCTGATGTTCGCCTTCGCGAGGATCGAGGCCCTCTCTTCCGGCGTTGCGCGGTTGAAGATCGCCGTACGCTCCTCCGGGGTCGAACGGCCCAGCAGGGTCGCCCGCTCCGCCGGTGTCGCGCGGTGATAGATCGCCGCCAGACCGCCGGTCAGGCGATCCAGAGCCTCGGCGCGCTGCTGGATGTTCATCCGCTCGAAGTCCGCCTGGCTGATGTTCGCCTTCTCGAGGATCGAAGCCCTCTCTTCCGGCGTCGCCCGGTTGAACATCTTGATGCGCTCATCCGGCGTGGCCCGGCCGAGCAATGCTACCTGCTCGAGACCGTTCGCGCGCTCGAGGATGGCGCTCCTCTCCTGCGGTGTCGCGCGCTCGAGAATGGCGGCCTTCTCGGCGAAGTTCGCCCGGTCGAGCATCGCGGCGCGACCCTCGATCGACATGCGACCGAAGATGTTGACGCGTTCCTGCGGTGTCGCGCGCTCGAACAGACTCACGCGCTCCGCCGGGGTCGAGCGACCGAGAATCTCGGCGCGCTGCGCGACGGTGGCGCGATCGTAGAACTTCACGCGCTCGTTGATGTCCGTGCGGCCCAGCATGGAGACTCGCTCCTCGGGCGTGGCACGATTGAACATCGCTGACTTCTCCTCGACCGACATGCGGTCGAGCAGGTTCGCGCGCTCCTGAATCGTCGCGCGCTCGAATGCCGTGGCTTCGATGCTCGCGCGCTGCAGCGCCTGGGTCCTCTCCGCCGGCGTCAACCGGCCGAGAATCGCGGCGCGCTCTTCCGGCGTCGCGCGGCCAAAGAGGCTCGCACGCTCAACCGGCGTTGCACGCTCGAGGATCGCCATCGCCTGCTGTGGCGTTGCACGATCGAAGAACTTCAGGCGCTCCTGCGCCGAAGCGCGACCAAACAGGTTGGCGAGCTCGTCGAGCGTTCCCGGCTCGTTGAGCCACTGGGCGAACACATCATCCGTTGCGGGCGTCTGCCCCTCGATGACGACGTCCGACGGCGTGATCTGCTCGGACCGGTACTTGTCTACCGTTCCGATCGCACCCGTCAGGGCCTCGTTCGAGGGCGTATCCGTCCTGTTCGATGTGAAGAATGCCACCGCGGCAATGACAACCACGCTCGCGGCGATCACCAGGGTCGTAGATTTCCTGGACATGGCAAATACCTCCTTGGCAGTGGGACAACAGCTATCGGCAATTCCGACTGGAATACAAGCCGCCGGGCGTGGAAGTTGATGCGACGGAAGCGATTATTTGCGGCCCGGTTCGAGCGGCTATCTGGAACGTGGCGAGGCGGGCCGCTCGGCCACCACCCGGCCATCCTTGATCACTTTCAGGACAACGGACTCGACGGGATCGACACGCCCCGAGAGCACGATTCGAAAGGTCCCGGCGCCGGCGTGGCGGGCGGTGACCTCTCCGGGGGATGCGCCGAGAACCACGGCCCCTCCCGACGGTGCGTCGATCCGGCTCACCGAGAGGCCCGGATCGAACTGGAGGCTCCAGTCTAATGGATCCGGGGACTCGATGCGAGTCTCGATTACCGTAACTCCTTGTTCTACAAAAATTTGCGCTGATCCACCCGCGCCGTCCACGGCCGGGTCGAGGTCGATCGAGGCCGCCTGCTCCACCCGCGGAGACGACATCGTCCCGGTCAGGTGGGACGGGTCCACGCCAACCGGCGTGCTCCACCAGGCCGGCCGCCCGAACTGGATGGCGGCCAGGAGGAGCGCGCCCGTCACGAGGCCGAGGCCGAAGACGGTGGCGGTACGGCGGCGCGGCGCGAACACCCGCTCGATCCACCCGCCATGGCCGGCGCGGCCACGAACCGCGGGGCGGCGGGCGGCGGCATCCAGTGCCGATACGATGCGCGGGTGCAGTTCCGCCGGGGGCTCGCAGAGCGGCTCGCCGTCGAGACGCCGCGCGAGGCGGCCCAGCTCGTCGAAGTGCGCCGCCGCGACCGGGTCCTTCGAAAGGTACTGCCGCAGCTCCTGCCCCTGCGCCTGGGATGCGACCCCGTCGAGTTCCAGATTCATCAACTCGATGTACTTCGGATCGATCGTCATCGCGTCACTCCCCTCGCGATCAGGATGTCCTTGAGCTGCTGGCGCGCCGTGAAAAGGCGTGACTTCACGGTCTTCTCCTCGATGCCGAGCACCTCGGCCATCTCATGGTAGGAGAAGTCGTGAAAGTGTTTGAGTACGATGACCATACGGTAGTCCAGCTTGAGGCCCTCGATGGCCCGGTCGATTTCTTCACTCAGAATCCCGGCGGCCTGCCGGTCTTCCTGCTCCGCGGCCAGGGCCGCGGTGACACCGCTTTCATATTCTTCCCGGCGCTGGCCCTTCTTGGAGGCGTTGATCGACTCGTTGATCGCGATCCGGTAGATCCAGCTGAAGAACTCGCGCCGGGGATCGAACGATTCGAGCTTCTCGTACGCCTTGACGAAGACCGTCTGCGCCACGTCCATCGCGTCGTCCCGGTCTTTCAGCATTCGAAGCGCGACGTTGTAGATCGGCTTCTCGTACTTCCGGACCAGCTCTTCGAAGGACCGCTGGTTTCCGGAGAGGCACTCCCGGACCAGATCCGCGTCGTTGTGCGCCGTCATGGATACGTACAGCCGCCGCGGCGGAAGGTTGGAGGGAATTCTGGGGCGTTCGGGATGCGCAAGGGGACGTCGCCTTCTATTCTATGAGGAAGACCCGATCGAAACCTGCGATCCGGAAGATCTCGCGGATGTGCCGGTTCATGTTGACCAGCTTCAGGGAATGCCCGGTATCGGACAACCGCTTCTGGATCCCCAGCAGCACGCCCATCCCGGCGCTGGAGATGTAGTCGAGGGTGGAGAAGTCCACCACGCACGAACCATCGAGGGTCTTCAGTTCGTCCCGGACCCGATCCACCTGAGCGGCGTCCAGCCGTCCGGAGAAAAGGTACTCGCCACCGGGTCCTCGCTGGATGTCGAACATCAACTTCCTCCCAGATGTTTGGTGAGCCGCAGATGCGCGGCCCCGTCGCGATACTCGTATGACACGCTGTCCATGACGTTGCGGACCAGGTGCAGCCCGATTCCCCCGGGCATGCGCTTCTCGAGCGGGCTCTCCGGGTTCACCTCACCCGACGAAGTCGGATCGAACCGGTCCGCGCCGGCGTGGATCATCAGGATCGAGAGGTCGCCGTCGAGCACGTCCAGGTCGATTGAGACTTCGTCCGCCCCACCGCCATACTTGACCATGTTGGTAAACAGCTCCTCGACGACGAGGTTCAGCGCGAACCGGTCGTCGTCCCCCAGCCGGTGGCGGCCCGCGAAATCGCCGGTGAATTCGAACATAGGTTCGAGTGAGGCCAGGGTGCGCTTGAAGGATCGCTGCATGAGATCCGCCGGTCGAGACACCCCAAGACTAACACATCGGGCACCGGCCCGTCAGAGCGTCAGTCGTCACCGGAAGGGACCCTGCCACGCAGCCGCTTCTTCTCCGAACGGCGACGCTTCGAGTCCGCACGTCGCTCCTTCGAGGCGCGCGTGGGGCGGGTCTTCCGGCGGGGCCGCGGGGGCGAGGCGGCGCTCCGGATCAGCGCCACCAGCCGTTCGATCGCATCCGCGCGGTTGCGCTCCTGGGTGCGAAAACGGCGGGCGGTAAGAACGAGAATGCCGTCGCGCGTGATCCGCTTGCCCGCCCTCGCGATGAGACGCGCGCGGACGTCGTCGGGGAGCGAAGGCGAGCGCTTCGCGTCGAAGCGAAGTTGCACGGCCGTCGCCACCTTGTTGACGTTCTGTCCGCCGGGACCGGACGATCGCACGAACGAAAGCTCGATTTCGGCCTCGTCGACGGCGATGCGCGATGTCACGCGAATCATGGGTGAAACGCCGGCCCTACTTCCGCGCGGGTGAATTCGAACGTACCGTCAGTGCGAGGGAACGCGAGGCTCCCCGTGAGTTTCTCACGAAATACCTGCCCGTGCAAGCCGGGTGGTCAACCGCGGCTTCCTTCGAAGAGTTCGAACTTGAGAAGCCGACCATCGAGTCCGCCATTCGCCAGCGGTTTCCGCCACGCCGGCCGCAGCCCCACCGACTTCACGAGCTCGCGATTCCCGAAGTACACGAACGCCGTCGAGCCCGCACAATGGCGCTTGAGGAAATCGCCGAAACCACCGATGAAGTCCGGCATCGCGTCGCGACGCCCGATGCGCAGTCCGTAGGGCGGATTACAGACGATGGTCTCACCGTGGATGCGTTCGATGTCTTCGAAGCGCCGGCGCGTGATCTTCACGTTCTCTCCGCCCGGCAGCCGCGCGAGATTTGCACGCGCGGCGCGCACGGCACCGGCATCCGCGTCGCTCCCGTGGATGAGCCCTTCGGGAAGCGGGCGCATGACAGCGTCGATTTCGTTCCGTACGCGCCGCCACTCGCGTTCGTCGAAATCGGGCAGGGACGTCACGCCGAAGCGCCGGCGCAGAAACCCGGACGGAATGCGGCTGTATCGCATCAGCGCTTCGCAGAGCAGCGTGCCGGAACCGCACATGGGGTCGACCAGCGGGGTGCCGCCGTCCCAGCCGGACATGGCGACGAGAATCGCGGCCACGGCCTCCTGCATGGGCGCTTCCACCGATTCCGCGCGGTAGCCGCGGCGGTGCATGGACCCACCGGAGACATCCAGGCTCAGCGTGGCACGATTCGCGTGCAGGTAGAGGTTGATCCACAGGTCCGGCTCGGCGGTGTCGACACTCGGCCGGGCGCCCGTGCGTTCGCGGAACTGATCGACGATGGCATCCTTGATCGTGAGCGCCGCGTACTGCGAATGCCGGATCGTACTGTTCGAAACGGTGGCGAAGACCGCAAAGGTCTGATCGTTCCCGAACAGATCGGACCAGTCGATGGTCTGCGCGCGCTTGTAGAGGTACTCCGGGGAGTGACACTGAAAATGCGCAAGTGGCGCAAGGACCCGGGTGATGGTCAGCGCCGCGTATGCGATGCGATAGAGAGAGGAACGATCCGCCGTGAAGTACAGGCCGCGATAGCCCGCCTTGATGTCGGTCGCACCCAGCGCCGAGAGATCAACGCCCGCCACCTCCTCACCACCGTCGGGAATCTGGGCGAAGAATCGGCCGTTCTCCTGGTAATCGTACATGGCGGGCGCGGAGGTCCTACCAGGGACCCGCGTAGTCGAGCGATGCAGGTGCGGCTGCGACGGCGAGAAACGCGTAGCGCGCGCGGACAATCTGGCGGATGTGGAGCAGGTCGTGCGCGGCCCACGCGTGCAGAAGCGCGGACGCGGTCAGCACACCCGCCGTCGGGTGCCGGTATGCGTTGGTCCACGCGGGTGACCGGAGGGATTCGAGCCACTCGACGGAGCGCTGGCGCTCGGCGGCAAACTCGGCGACCAGGTCCGAGAGGGCGCGAGCGTTGAAATGCCCCTCGCGCACCCGGCCCTCGGGGTCGAGCGACGGCCAGGGGTGCTCCGGGCTGTCGAGCACGAGCTCGAGACGTCGCCGGAAGTCCAGGCGCTCCTCGTCCACCAGATGCCCGACGATCTCGAGCATCGACCATTTCGCCGGCTCGGGTTTCCAGCGCGCCTCATCGGGGCCCGCGTCGGAAACCAGCGCCATGAGCGCATCGCCGCTGGCTCCGAGGCGCCGGGCGAACGCGGACGCGTCGGGCGCGATCATCGCCCGCTCCGGTGCGCCCCGGATTCCACGTACGGCTTGAACCGCTCGATCAGGAAATGGCGCCACGCCTTCTCCACGATCGCGTCCCACCCGGGTTCAACGTGTCCCGCCGCCTGGACCTTGAGCGTCAACGTGGTCGAATCGGCGCCCGCGGACGCGAACGCATAGGTGTACACACCCTGGAACGCGTTGCCCGCAAGCCCCAGCGGCCCTTCCATGCGGAAGAGCTTCGGGCGATCGACGTAGGTGACCACCGCGTGCCGAACGCCGTTTCCGAATTCGTCGAAGTATTCGTAGAAGCCGCCACCCACCACGGGTTCGACGTAGAGTTTCGCCGGTTTGCCCGAGAACGAGTGGTCCCACCATCCACTGATGTCGCCGGTGAGCGCGTCGAAGATCTCCTCCGGCGTACCCGGAAGCGTGAGCGAGAAATCGAAGGCCCACGCTCCCGTGGGAAGCGAAACGGGTTCGGCGCGCGCGCTTGAAGGGGCCGCGAGAAGCATGGCCGCAGCCAAAAGAACGACGAGCTTCATGTTACTCTCCCTCCCTAGTACTTCGCGAGGATCGGCAGCACTTCGCTCTGCGGGCCGCCGGTGACGTGCACCCCGCCATCGCCATCGACGAACACATCGACTTCGCAACGCACACCGAACTCCGGCAGGTAGATCCCCGGTTCCACCGAGAAGCACGTTCGCTTGAGAATGCGGCGCTCGTCATGGGTTTCGAGGTTGTCCATGTTGGCGCCGTTGCCATGCGTCTCCTGTCCGATGCTGTGGCCGGTGCGATGCACGAAGTAGTCACCGTAGCCCGCCTTCTGGATCACCTGGCGTGTCGCATCGTCCACCTCCCAGCCATGCAGCGGGCGCTTCTCGCGAAACGCCTTCCTGACGCACTCCACGCCCGCGTCGCGCGCTGCGGCGACGATGTCGAAGATCTTCTTGTACTCCGCAGGCACCGTCTTCCCCATGAATCCAACCCGCGTGATGTCGCTGTACACCCCGCGCGGCTTGTCCATCTTGGCCCAGAGATCCACCAGCACGAAATCGCCCTCGCGGATCGGCGTGTCGTGGAGCGGCACCGGTTCGTAATGCGGGTCGCCGCTGTGGGGACCGACGCCCACGATCGGGGCGTGGTAGGTGGTGAGTCCGTTGCGCTTGAAATGCTCCATGATGGCGGCCTGCACGCCCACTTCCGTCACCGGTTTGCCCGCGCGAACGCCTTCGGCCATCATCTTCCACGCGACATCGAAGGCAGCGTTCGTGTGCCCGTCGGCTTCCAGGTGCAGTTTCCACTGCTCGTCGTCGAACGCCGCCTCGAACACCTGGATGAGATCCCCCGACGAAGCGACCTCGACGCCGGTACTCTTCACGAGTTCGACGGTGCCGGCGTCCACCTCGGCCACATAGGGAATCGCGTTGCGCGGCGAGTATTCCATCGCTACGCGCTTGTGCTTCGATACCAGTTCCTTCACGCCTGCTTCGAGTTCCTGCCAGCGCAGGTACACGACCTTGTCGCCCGGAAGGTGATCGAGCACGGCGGATTCAATACGGTGCACGAGTTTCTTCGGCGTTCCTTTCGCGGGAACCATGTAGAAGAAGCGGCGCGAGTTCATCCCCTTCCCGTCGAGATCGAGGATGCGCAGTGCCAGCGTGTTGCTGCCGCGGAAGTCATAGAAGAGCCAGGCGTCGAAACCCAGCTCGGCCAGCGCGCTTTGGACGGACTTGAGGTTGAACATGTCGTCTCTCCTTGCTTTCAGGAACGGGCCGTCAGTGGGCCCCGAGCATCTCCAAGAGATTCTGAACTACCATCGCGGCGCCGACGAGGAGGAGGAACACCCCGAACGCCGGCCGCAGCCGGTGGGCCGGGAGTGGCTTCCCGACCCGCTCGCCGAGGATGCCCCCCGCGGCCGTCAGCGCCGCCACCGTGGCGGTGAGACCGGCCGGGAACGCTTCGTGGGCGGCGAAACCGATGAAACCGCCGAGCGAGTTGATGGTGATGACGAGGAGGGAGGTCCCGATGGCGAGTTTCACATCGAGGCCGCACACCAGCACCATCGCGGGCACCAGCAGAAACCCCCCTCCAACACCGATCATTCCCGTGAGAAAACCGAGCAGGAGTCCGACCGTGATCACCTTCGGAAGATCGATCTTGAGCACGGCGGGCCGCGGCTTCTCGGCGTCTCGACGGCGGATCATCGCAATCGACGCCACCACGACGACGATCGCGAAGATGGTGAGCAGGACTTCCCCGGGAATGAACTCGGCCACCCGCCCGCCGATGTACGCACCGAGGATGCCGAACGCCGCCCACCGCAGTCCGATACGCCAGCTCACGTTGCGCGAGCGGGCGTGGGCCATCGTGGCGATGCCGCCGGTCAGGACGAGAATCAGGAGCGCCATTCCCAGCGCCACCTTCACGGGAAGGTCCAGCAGGTAGACGAGGATGGGCACGAGGAGGATCGAGCCGCCCGCTCCGAAGACGCCGAAAAAGGTGCCGGCGACGAAAACGAGCGCGCCCGCGGCGACGATGTGCATGCCCGCAGTATACCGCAGCGGGCGCGGCGATCAACTCCCGATCAGTCGCCGCCCGGGATCACCGTGAGGTCGTGGCGGCGACCGCCGTTGCGCAGTACCGTCACGTCCAGCGGTGTTCCCGGTTCGTGTTTGGAGAGAATGCGTTGCAGATCGTCGACGCTGCTCACGCCATTCCCGTCTATGGCCACGATCAGATCGTTCTCGTGAATACCGCCACGCTCCGCGGGACCGCGGGACCGCAGCGATGCCACCCGTATGGCGGTCGGCCGGGCCAGATCGAAACCGCGCTGGACACGCCGGTTTACCGGCCTCGTTTCCGCGACGATTCCCATGACCGCTCGCCGCACGCGTCCCTGTGTCATGAGCTGACCCACGACCCCTACCATCGTCGACGACGGAATCGCGAAACACAACCCCTGCGCCATGCGGATCATGGCGGTGTTGACGCCCACCACGGCGCCGCGGCTGTCGACCAGCGGTCCCCCCGAATTGCCCGGGTTCAGCGCCACGTCGGTCTGGATCACGTTCTCGATGAGCCGGCCCGTACGGCCGCGCAGATTCCGTCCCAGGGCGGAAACCACGCCGGCGGATACCGTGCTCTGGAAGCCGAGCGGATTGCCGATCGCAACGACCAGCTGACCCACACGGAGGTGCTCCGAAGCGCCGATGCGGACCGGAGCGAGTCCGCCCTCGAGGACGCGCAGCAGGGCGAGATCGGTGGGCGGGTCGGTCCCCGCAATGCGCGCTTCGGCCTCGTGGCCGTCGGTGAAGACGACGGTGACGCGGTTCGCCCCGTCCACGACGTGGTGATTCGTCACCACGAACCCGTCGGGTGCAACCACGAATCCCGAGCCGGCTCCCTCGCCGGAATCACCCCGGCGACCGGCCGACGAGACGCGGATGCTCACCACCGACGGCGCCAGCCGCTCGACCACGTCGATGACCGCGCGCGAATACGCGTCGATGAGGCCGGTTTCGTCGGCGGGCTCGGCCTTCGGAAGCGGTCCGTCGAATCCGGCGTCGCCGGAAAGCCACTGCAAGGATCGATCGTCTTTCATCGGAACCGGGGCCTCCCTCCCGACCGCCAATATAGGGTCCGGCGGGGGGACGGGCAAACGGACGTCGTGCCCGGTGGCGCCGGGGGGATCAGTAGTTGTGGCGCAGGATCTCGCCCTCGACCATGAAGACGACGTCTTCGGCGATGTTGGTCGCGAGGTCCGCGATCCGTTCGAGGTGGCGGGTTACGGAGATCGTGTTGATTGCCGGTTCGATCAAGTCGGGGTTCTCGCGCATGATGACCTGCATCGACGAGTACATCAGCCGGTGGATACGGTCCACCTCATCGTCCATCGCGCAGACACTGCGCGCGAGCTTCGCGTCGCGCTCAACCAGCGCGCTGAGGCTGTCGTGCACCATCTTCGGGACGATCTCCACGAGCCCGTGAAAGTCGTCCGGTACCGGGACGGGATCGAAGTCCGCGAGCACGTCGGTGCGCTCGCTGACCGATACGGCATGATCGCCGATTCGCTCGAGGTCGTTGTTCACCTTCAACGCCGTGATGATGAAGCGAAGGTCGGCCGCGACGGGCTGGTGCAGGGCGAGAATCTTCAGCGCGTTTTCTTCGACATGATTCTCCTGGTCGTTGATCGCGGGGTCGCCCTGCCCCACTTCGCGTGCGAGGCTCCGGTTGCGCCGGGCGAGCGCGGTGATCGCCTTGTTGGTAGCCTCCTCCACCATGGCTCCCATGGTGAGGAGATCCCTGGAGAGTCGATCGAGATCACGTTGCAGGTGTCGGGCCATGTCGGTTTCCTTTCCAGAATACGTGCTCTGCCGGGCGGACATCAAGTCTCACGCGGCGGGTCTTCGCCGATCTCCCGCTTCAGAGGCACCTGAACGCGGAAGGTCGATCCCCGGCCAGGCGCGCTTCTGACCGACACGTTTCCGCCGTGCGCGAGCGCGACGTGTTTCACAATCGAGAGCCCAAGGCCCGTGCCACCGAGTTGCCGCGAGCGCGCCTTGTCGACCCGGTAGAATCGTTCGAAAATTCGCCCCTGTTCTTCCGGCGCGATCCCGATGCCGGTGTCCTGAACAACCAGAACGGCGTGGAGACCCTCGACGCCGAGACTCACTTCCACGCGACCGCCTTCGGGCGTGTACTTGATGGCGTTGTTCAGAAGGTTGTCGATGAGTTCCCGCAGCGCTTCTCCGTCGCCGTTGATCAAAACGGGCTCATCGCCGACACGGGTGGTGATATTCAGGCGTTTCAATTCAGCCGCGTGCGCCTGCGCTCCGCAGGACTCCGTCACCGAATTCCGGAAATCGACCGGTTCCATCTGGATTCCGCCATGGTCCGATTCGAGCCGCGACAGCGTGAGCAGGTCGGATACGATGCTGCTCAGCCGCATCGACTGGTCCAGGATCCTCTCGACGAACCGGTCGTGCGTTTCGCGATCCATGTCACGGTCGTCGATGAGCGTTTCCACCAGGCCCCGGATCGCGGCCAGGGGTGTCTTGAGCTCGTGCGAGATGTTGGCCACGAAATCGCGTCGCACAAATTCGAGCTGTCGCAGTTCGCTGACGTCGTGGATCACGACGATGGCGCCCACCAGAGCGTCGCCCGCATCCCTGAGGGGCGCGCCGGTGATCTGGATCACCTGATCCTTCTGTGGACGCGGCATGCGCGCTTCGGCGACACGGACTCTGTTCTCCTTCATCGCGTCCGCGAGCGCAGCGCTCACTTCGATGACGCGTGTCACCTCCCAGATATGGCGGCCGATCGCACTCCGAGCCTCGATGGCGAGTATCTGTTGCGCGGCGCTGTTCACGTGCACCACGCGTTCGTCCCGATCGACGGCCACGACGCCTTCTGCCATCGAACCGAGGATTGCGTTGGTCGTGTTTTGTTCCGCCGTTATGACGTCGATCTGGGACTTCAGACGCTCGGTCATTCCGTTTATCGCCGAGGCGAGCTCGCCGATCTCATCGGATCGGTCGACGCGGACGGGCTGGCTGAAGTTGCCGCGCGTCACCGCGCGCGCCACGGACGCCATGTGGAGGAGCGGCTTGGTTACGCTTCGCGCGAACAGGAGTCCCACCAGGAGTGCCGCGAGTACCGCGACGAGCGTCTCCGCCAGCACGAGACCGCGAACCGTTCCACGACTCTCCTCCATCACGAGGAGCGGCCTGGATACCCGGACGAAACCGGCCACCGCCCCGTTCTTCATGACAGGAATCGCGACGTACATCGCGTCCCGATCGATGGAGCTGGTCGAGAGCGTGGCCACTCCGACGCCGTTCTTGAGCACCTGGAGGATTTCCGGCCGTCCGCTCTGGTTGTCCATCACGGACGGATCCTCGCGCGAGTCCGCCACGACGCGTCCGTCCGCCCCGATCACGGTGAGACGCGTATCCGCCTTCGATCCCAGAATCCGGACACGGCGCTGAAACGCCGAGTCCGGCGGCGCGTCGACATAGGGCAGGGCGATTTCGTGGAGCAGAGCTGCTTCACGGTGGAGGGACTCCCGAACCTGCTTGGTGAGATCACGCTCGAACCCGCGCACGGCAAACACACCCACCACGACCGCGGTGATGAGGATGACCACCGCATAGCCCGCGTAGAGTTTCCAGAGAAAACGCGCCCTGAACATTCGATCAGTCCGTGTCCTTGAAACGGTATCCTACGCCGCGTACCGTCTCGATCAGTTCCCGATGAGTATCGAGCTTCTTGCGGATCGACCGGACATGAACGTCGATGTTCCGGTCGACCACGATCGCTTCCTCGCCGATGACCCGCGTCAGGAGATGATCGCGGGTGAATACCCGCCCCGGGTGCGACGCCAGAAGGTGCAGCAGGCGAAATTCGGTCGCCGTGAGCGATATCGCCACTCCATCCACCTGCACGTCGTGGCGTAACGGGTCGATGACCAGGCCGCCGCGCGCGATCCGCTCGCGGACATCGCCTTCCGGATGCATTC
>CAZPUV010000030.1:0-15179 GCA_964589805.1 uncultured bacterium
TGGTGAGGAGCCCACCAGCTGGAAGCCGTCGGCATCGAAGAAGAACATGTAGGGGGACGGGTTGGTGATGCGAAGCGCGCGGTAGATCTGGAACGGATCCGTGCTGGTGCGCGCCGACAGGCGTTGCGACACGACGATCTGGAAAGCATCGCCGGCGAGTATATGCTCCTTGCTGGTCCGGACGTGTTCCTCGAAATGCTCCCGCGTCATGTTGGACTCGGGCGTTGCGTGCAACCCCGTGCCGGTATCTCCATTGCGCAGCGGCAGAGGTCCGCCCAGCGCGGCGAGAACGGCCGCGACGGTGGCTTGCGCGTCGTCGTATGCGCCCTTGCCGCCGCCGGAAGGGAGCACCACGACTTCCATTTCGCTGCGCACGTGGTCGAAGACGACCAGCGTGCGGGGAATCATGAAGTAGTAGTCCGGGAGAGCCAGGCCGTCGCCCGGTGCAACCGGGATGTTCTCAAAATGACGGGCGACCTCGTAGGAGATGTATCCCACGGCACCCGCAAACGGTCCCGGGACGTCGATGTCGTCCGGTACGGGGACGCGGTCGATCTCCTCGCGAACGAACGACAGCGGATCCCTTCCCTCGAGTTGCGTCCGCGTCGCACCTTCACCGCGGTCGATGGTGACCTGACTGCCGTCGAGACGCAGTGTCGCCAGCGGCGAAACGCCGATGAACGAATACCGGCCGACCTGGATGCCGCGTTCGACGCTCTCGAGGAGGAATCGAGCCCGCTGACCGCCGGGCATCCTCGCGAGCTTCAGGAACGCGGAGACCGGAGTCTCCAGGTCGGCCGGTACGCGCTTCCGCAGCGGGACGACGCGGTCCCGACGAGCCGCAGCGTCGAATTCATCCCGTGTGGGCTTGAGCATCGCGTTTTCACCTTTCAGCAACGAAACCGAGCACAAAAAAAAGAAAACCCACCATCCCAAAGGATAGCGGGTCCACTGAACTCGGGTTTATTTCCGTGAAGGACGCTGGTCCTGGCGAGAATAAACGGATTCGCCCGCTACCCTATGGCGCGGTCGTACCACCAGCACGGGTGGCACGAAGTGCGAACGTTATTCTCGGCAGAATGAATCATCGTCGTTCCGGATCTGATCGACACAAGAAGTGTACGCGATCGAGACCGTGCGCGTCAAGGAGGTGTTTGCGGGTACGAAGACGCGCTCGCCGTCCTGCGACGGCGAGCGCGTTCCAACCTCGGCGCTCTCGAGACGGTGGCGCGGTCGGCTATTCGGCGTCGGGAGTTCGGCTTCCGAGCTCGCGATCGAGGATCAGGATCGCTCCGGCCGCGTCGTCGGCGAGCTTCACCTGCTCGACCAGTTTCATCGCGCTGGATTCCTCTTCCACCTGCTCTTCCACGAACCACTGCAGGATGACCCGCGTGGCGTGGTCGTTTTCCTTCGCGGCCGCGTCCATGATGGCGTTGATCTGCCTGGTGTTCTTGACCTCGGCCTGGTAGGCAGCCTCGCACGCCGCCAGCGTTGACTTCCATGTATGCGTTGGCGCGGCCACGGCTGTGAGATTCACCCTGCCGTCGCGCATGAGCACGTGGTCGAAGAGCTTGCCCGCGTGGTCAAGTTCCTCCTGGTACTGGATGCGGAACCAGTGGGCGAACCCGTCGAGGCTACGGCTCGCAAAGTACGCAGACATCTGCAGGTACATGTGGGCGGAGAAGATCTCCTGATTGATTTGCTGGTTGATTGCGGCTTCCATTTTCTTGCTGATCATCTTGCCGGTCTCCTTTCGAACCCAGAAGATACGAAAACCAACGCGCGCGGTCCAACTCTAACCCTCGCGCATCCGGACCGGGCTTGCGGCCAGGCGGTCTGGAACTTCCCGGCCGTCGTGCGACAGCCGGGAAAAGGTGAGGACGCCCGTGGGGCAGCTCTGCACGCAGGCCGAGCAACGTACGCACTCCGGATCCTGCATGGCGAGCCCCTTGTTGGCGAAGTTCATCACGTCGATGCCCTGGTGGCACACCGACGTGCATACGTTGCATGATATGCACTTACTCTTGTCGGCGGAAATGCGAAAACGGCTGAAGCGCGCGTAGACGTGCATCAAAGCCGCCAGCGGACACACGAATCTGCACCACACGCGCCCGCTGAACCAGAAGTAGAACCCGTAGCCCACGATACCCGCCAGGAACACGTCCACGATCCACTTGTACCGCTCGAGGACCGCGGCGAAGGACCGGTCGGCCCAGGATCCGGGATCGAGCCAGCCTGCGATCCGCATCGCCAGCATCACGACCGCGACGGCCAGTACGACCTGCCCGAAGACATTGACGCGGTTCCAGCGGTGTCCGTGCACCATCCGGGTGCGGAAGGTGTCGCCCAGCGTCTCCGCCAGCGCGCCGCACGAACAGACCCAGCCACAGTACGCGCCCTTGCCCCAGAAGTAGATGGCGGCGGGAATGAGCACGAAGGTCTGCACGAACGCGATGCCGAGCCACCATCCCAGGGGCTGGCTGGTGAAGACGTTGTAGACGTTCAGCGGCCAGGCGAGGATCAGCCCGTAGGCCCGCCAGTATTCCCGGCCGTTGCCGTAGTCGGCGATCGGAAAGAGGGCGTCGAGCAAACCGCCGGGAAGCAGGCCGTTCTTGCCCAGATACGGGAGGAGGATCTCCGGGAGCAGAAAGAGCGGGAGCACCTGGATCGTCATGAGCACGCTGGTCTGCACGGAGATATAGGGCGTGCGCCGGCGCCGGATGCGCCGGATTCCGAAGATGACGACGATCGCGGAGTACGCGAGCGTGTACCAGAACGATGGCGTGGAAGCCGATATTGCAATGACGCCGGCCAGGGAGTCGGGATCGAGGCTTTTCAGCGCATCGCCGATGGACACCGGCCACCAGTGGTTCCGGTAGAACAGGTTCGAAAGCGATCCGCCCGACTTCCAGTTGTAGAGCGCGGTGCAGAACACTAGAAAACCCGCGAAGCCCAGCGCCATTCGCCAGGTCCACTCGTTCTGTATCTTCACGCCCGCCCGGCGGAAGAAGTCGAGTGGAGCTTCCCGACCGATCATCAGGAACACCACGTCGTTCGGAACGGTCTCCTGCGCCCCATCCCTGGTTTGCAGGACCACGGCATTCTGCTGGATCTCGAGGACGTTCGAGGACATCAGGAGCGAGAGCGAGCCGGTCCCGCTGCGCATCATGAAGTCGCCCGTCGCGGTCGTCACGCGATCGCTCACCGGGTCGTCCACGTCGATCAGGGCGTGGGGATCGGCCGCGAGGGCTGCGATCCTGCGCACGTTTTCGGGCTTGGGCCGGCTGAACTCGTCCTTGCGGTAGCTGATCGTTACCTCCGCGCCGCATTCGACCAGCGCGATTGCCGATTCGATGGCGCTGTCACCTCCGCCCACCACCAGCACCTTCTGTCCCTGGAAGTCGGACGGGTCGTGCAGCCGGTTGTAGACCTTGTCGAGGTGCTCGCCGGGGACTCCGAGAGTGCGGAAGTTGCCGCTTCTGCCGAGCGCGCACACGACGCGGCGCGCGCGCGCCTTGCCGCTGCCGGCGAGTGCGATCTCGAACCCGTCGCCCCGCCGCCGGACCCGTTCCACATGATTCAGTTCCGGCCGGAGACCCATTCGACCGACCTGGGCCTTCAACTCGTCGACGAGCGCTTCCTTGACATCGGCGCTCACCTTGAGACTGCCGGCCGGCGTCATTTCCTTCGGGTACGTGTAGATTGGTTTTCGCCGCGGGAAATTGACGATCGTCGAAAACGGCTCGGTGGATTCGAACCAGCGCATCGAGAGGCCGAGCCGCTTAGCCTCCAGCGCCGCAGCCGCGCCTGCGACACCGCCACCCACGATCGCGACGTCCACCTCGTCTCCGTCGCCGCGTGATGCGCGGGCGGAGTCCTGTGCTGCGATTGTCTGAATGACACGAGCACCACTATCGGCGGCGAACTTGAGCAGGGGGATACCGCGGAGGTCACCCGCCACGTAGAGGCCGGGGATGTTCGTCGAGCCGTCTTCCCGGGACACGGGAAGTTTCTCCACGTGTCCGGCGGGCCATCGCGTGTGGAGCCAGTGGATGTAGCGGCGAAGGACGTTCATGCGGTTCGGTCGTGCGGGCGCCATTATGCTCCACGCGGCTCGCAGAGGCAACGGTTGACTGCCGCCGCCGGAGACGGGTACTTTGACGCCTCGATCATGAAACGCTTACTATGTGTCTTCGCGCATCCCGACGACGAGGCCTACGGGCCCGGCGGGACCATCGCCCAGGCCGCGCTGGACGGGGTCGGGGTGTTTCTCACCACGTTCACGGCGGGCGAGGCCGGAACAATCGGGGTTTCGAAGACCCTGCCCCGGGACGAGCTCGCTCGCCGGCGCCGCAGGGAACTGGCGGATGCGTGCGACGCGCTGGGGATAACGGAATACCGCGTTCTGGGCGCTCCCGATCGCGGTGTTGCCACGGTCGATTCCGCGTGGGCGATAAACGAGATTCTCACCGACATTCGGCGTGTCCGGCCGCAGGTGGTGCTCACGTTCCACCATCTCGGCGTGTCCGGCCACCCGGACCACATTGCGGTCGCCGGATTCCTGGACGAAGCCTTCGAGCGCGCCGGCAAGGATGGACCGGTCGCGTACTTCGAGTTCGGAATCCCTCGTTCGAAGGTGTCGCTCTATGACCGGCCCAATCTCGTCCCGCTCGAGGAAGAAGAAGTCGCCGCGGTGGTTTCGATACGGCCGGAGGCCATGGAGAAGAAGGTGGATGCCATAAGGTGCCACGAGACGCAGATCGCGTTCTTCAAGAGCCTCGAGGCGAAATTCGACTACCGGACGGTCTCCACGCCGGAGCACTTCAGCCTGCGCCGTTCACGCGCCGCTCGCCCCGCGGCGCCCGTCGCCGATCTCTTCGAGGGAATCGACCATGCGTCGTGAACTGACGGCGATGCAGGCGCTTGCGCTGGTGTGCCTCCCCGGGGCCGCCGCCGCCGCGCCGGCCGCCGGGCCCGTGGACGCGGTCGGACGGCTCCACCCGGCGCTCGTGCACTTTCCGGTGGCGCTGATCGTCACCGCGGTCGTCGCCGAGGCGATCTTCATCGTGCGGCGCGACGAACGCTACTCCGCCGCGGCCAGATTCATGCTGCATGCGGGGGCGTGGATGTCGATCGTCGCCGCCGCCACGGGATTCGCGCGGGCCGGTTCGATGGTGTTCTCCGCGGACCAGACGGACCTGTTCGCCGTGCATCGGATCGCGGGCATTGCGACACCGGTGCTCGCGTTCCTCGCCGCCGGGCTCGCGGACGGTGTGCGCAGGAGCGGGCAGGTCTGGGAGCTGTTCCTCTACCGGATCGTGCTCGTTCTCGCGGCTGCGGGGGCAATCGTCGCGGGATACTACGGCGGAGAAATCGTGTTCGGCGCCGGGTTCTTTTCTCTGTGGTAAACGGTTGACTCCCGGGCCCGCGGACGCTACGCTACGTTTCGTTCGGCGTGTGCAAACCGCGCCGGCGGGTAGAATCTCCCGAACCCCGATTCGTTGTTTCACACGGACCGACGTCCGCCCTTGAACCACTGCTGAGTCGACCCCGGTCGAGTCGAGCTGGAACACTCTGGAGCGACAATGGAAAAGAACGCCCTCTCTGCCGTCATCGCGAAGATCGACGGTTACCGCCAAGACGTCATCGATATTCAGACTGAAATGTGCCGGCGCCCCGCGCTCGATCCGACGAGCGGCGGAGTCGGCGAAATCGAAAAAGCGAAATACCTTCGGGCATACCTGGAGAAGCTCGGCCTTTCGGTGCAGCAGTTCGACGCGCCGGATTCCCGCGTGCCGAGCGGAAGCCGTCCCAATCTGCTGGTGGAACTCCCCGGCCGGAACACGGGACCCCGCGTGATGATCATCGCGCACACCGACGTGGTTCCGCCGGGAGACATGGGACTCTGGAAGAGTGATCCGTGGACCCTCAAGGTTGACGGGGACAGGATCGTCGGTCGCGGCGTAGAAGACAATCAGGCGGGGCTCACATCGGCCGTGATGGCCTTGCGGGCGTTCGTCGAGGCGGGAGTCCAGCCCGAGCGCTCGATCGCGGTGCTCCTGGTCGCGGATGAGGAGACGGCCAGCACGTACGGACTGTCCTACATGCTGAAGAAACATCGCGATGTATTCCACAAGGAAGACCTGATCGTGGTCCCGGATTCCGGAAACCCGCAGGGTACGGAAATCGAAGTCGCGGAAAAGAGCATCCTGTGGGTGAAGATCCGGACGATCGGCAAGCAGACGCACGGCTCGATGCCCGAGACCGGCATCAATGCACACAAGGCGTCGGCGTATCTGACGGTACGGATGCAGACGCTCTACCAGAAGTTCCGGAAGCGCGATCCTCTCTTTCATCCTTCGAACTCGACGTTCGAACCGACCAAGAAAGAGGCCAACGTGCCGAACATCAACACCATTCCCGGTGATGATGTCGTCTATTTCGACTGCCGGATCCTGCCGGGCTACAAGGTGGAGGATGTCCTGCGCGAGATGAAGCGTCTCGCCGTTGAGACGGAGAAGAAGTTCAAGGTGAAGATAGAGTTCAGCATCGTGCAGAAGGAGGTCGCGGCGCCCCCCACCCCGGCCGACGCACCCGTCGCCCTCGCCATCATGAAGGCGATGCGGGAACTCCGGCGCCGCAAGCCCAAGATCATCGGCATCGGGGGCGGCACCGTGGCGAAGTACCTGCGCGAAGCGGGGTTCCCGTGCGTGGTCTGGTCGACGCTCGAAGAGCAGGCGCATCGTCCCAACGAGTACGCGTTCGTATCGCACATTCTCGACGACGCAAAGGTGTTCGCCCACATCGGTTTGCAGTGATCGTGCCGGATCGCGCCGGGCCGGCCGGGTTTTCGCGTTGACAATGATTATCGTTTAGTTTACATTCGGAATCTGCTTCATGGGGTCTGTAATTGAAGAAAGGGGCTTTGACATCATGCAGGGTATCGCATTTGGACCCACCATCCGGCTCTTGCGACAGGCCAAGGGCATCAGTCTGCGCGAGATGGCGCGCCAGCTGGGCGTATCGCCGGCATTCCTGAGTCAGATCGAGGCGGGCCGGCAGCACAAGATTCCGCGGGGGCGGATTGTGCAGGTCGCGGAGATGCTGGGGGTCTCGGAGGGTTATCTGCTGGGAACGGCGAAGCAGGTTCACCCGGATCTCATGACATTCCTCGCCGAGACGCCCGAGGCGGCCGAGTTCATGCTTACGGCCATGCGCAGCGGTATGATCGCGCAGGATTTCAATCAACTGCGCGAGATCGTGTCCGACAAGAAGCGCCGCACGGGCGTGCTGAAGCCGGTGCCGCAGACGAAGAAGAAGACCGGCCCGGTGCATTCGATCGACGAGTACATCGATCCGGCGCTTTGCATAGCCGGCGTCGCCGTGCAGAACAAGGATCGCCTGTTTCAGCGTTTCGTAAAGGCGGTCGCGAAGAAGAACAAGAACCTCTCTTCGGAAGTTCTGCTCGAGAAGCTCGAGAATCGGGAACGCCAGGCTCCGACCAGTGTGGGTGGCGGGGTGGCCATTCCGCACGCGTTCGTGCCCGGACTCGACAAGCCCATGGTGGGCGCCTTCCTGCTCCAGCGGGCCATCCCTTACGGGCCCACGGATGCGGATCGCGTCAAGACGGTCTTCTTCCTGGTCGGGCGCGAAGGGGACACGGAGCACCATCTGCCGATCCTGGCCCGCATCGCACGGCTGTGTTCCACGCCCGAGTTCCTGCAGGTTCTCGGCAAGGCACGCACCGGACGGGAGATGCACCGGACGATCGTCACCTGGGACACACGCATCGGCGTGGTGTAGATCGGCGCCTCGACATATCTCCCTCCCGTCACGCCATGGTTGCGGGATGGCGAGGGGGAGTGGTATGCTAGGAGTCCGGCCGGCGCATGAGCGCTGGCCGGCTCCGCATTTCCGAGGCTCCTCATTTGTCACGGTCCCAGAGCGATGAAGCCAGACGCGGCCTGTTCACACGGGCCTCCGGACGCCTTGGGCGGGCGTGGAGGCGGTTTCACTTCGAGCGCATCCGTCCCGAACTCGCCGCCGGTGACATCACCTCGCGACTTCTGCCCCCGCACCGGGTCGATACGCGGGGTGCGGGAGGCTTCGGGGCTCTGCTTCGCGGCCACCTCCTGGCGACGCCGACGCGGCTCTGGGAGCACGTTCCGCCGCCCGCGCCGGACCGCGTCGAGCGTGCGCGCCGTGGCGAATCGGAGTTGCTCGGCCGCTCCGTCGTGATCGACGTGAACACCGACTGGCACGCCGATCCGTGCTCGGGGGTGGTGTGGCCACGCCGGCACGTGGACTCGATGCCCTATCGCCGGCCCGGGTCCGACCTCGTGCAGCTCTGGCACCTGAACAAGACCTTCCACCTGCTCGAGCTCGTCGCCGCGTATCGCGCAACGGGAGACGCCGACCTGGCCGCCCGCGCCTACGCCATCATGGACTCGTGGTGCGAGGCCAACCCGTTCATGGTGGGCGCCAACTGGTTGAGTCCGATGGAAGCCGGGACGCGGCTGGTGGTCTGGAGCCAGGTCCTCGCGGGCCTCCACTCCGCCGACACGCCGGAAGACGCTCGCTGTGCCCGGATCATCCGCTCGCTCCTGCGCCAGTCGGACTTCCTCGCCGGTCATTTCTCCGAATGGGCGATCCCCAACAACCATCTGATCGGCGAAGCCGCCACGCTGTTCGCATTCTGCGCGTACTGGGGCGAATTGGCCGATTCGAAGCCGCGCATGCAAAGGGCCGAGGAAACCATCGTGTACGAGGTGGAGCGCCAGGTTCTGAAGGACGGGTTCGGCTTCGAGTGCTCGGTCAACTACCATCTGTACGTGCTCGACTGGCTTCTGCTCTATCTGCACGCGAAGGCCCTGCTCGAGGAGACCCCGCCGGCATCGGTGCTACAGACCGCCACGCGCATGGCGCAGGTGGCGGTGGCGCTCGTATCTCCATCCGGGCGCTGGCCGGCGATCGGCGACGACAGCATCGACGAGTTCTTCGCTCTGGAATCGCCCGGGGATGCCCGTGCGCGCACGGGCGCGGTTGCACTCGTCGAAATCATGAAACCGGCGTACGCGGGTCTGCTTGCGTCGGAAGAGTGGGCTGGCGGGCTGCTCGCAGTTCGTGAACCGCTGACGCACGCCACGCACCTCCGGGAAGCCGGGCTCACCGTCGCGCGGGATCTCGGCGCGCACCTGGTGTTCGTGCACGGCCCGCAGCACCGCCGCTTGTTCGCCGACGGACACATGCACGCGGACGCTGCGAGCTTCGAGCTCGAGCAGGACGGTGTCCCGGTGATCATAGACGCGGGGACGTATCTCTACACGGCGGACGCGGCGACCCGGAGCCTCTTCCGGGGGGCGCGCGCGCACAACGCGCCCATCGTGGACGGAACAGAGCCGATGGTGGGTGAAGAGGCGTTCAAGTGGGTTTCGGTCGCCGTCGGCGAGTACCTCGGGTCGGCGACGGTGAACGACATGACGGGAATCGCGTGCCGGCGGAGGCTGACGGCTGCGGGCGATGTCCCACTGGAACACACACGAGTGCTCGTTCGAGCCGGAGACGTCGTGATTGTCGCGGACATGATCCACCCGCGTCCCGGAACGCCGGCATTCGGAGTCACGCACGCCGCGGTCATCGACTTCCGCACACCGACGCACCGGGGGAGCGCGGCGGTCGACGGAACGCGCGTACGTCTCACCGACGCCGCGCGATTCGTGCGCGTGATGGAGTCCTTCTGTGACCATCCCGTGCGAGTCGCCATCGTGGACCAGCCGACGGATCCGGCGAGCTGGTATTCGCCCCATTATGGCGAGCTGCGCACGGGGGTCACCGTGCGGGTGACGGCCGAGTTCGAGACATCCGTCGTCATCGTCACCGCAATCCGTCCGCCGGACGTGGCCGTCGTGCCCGTCGAAATGAAGCCCGGCAGCGCGGTGTTCGCGATCGAGACGGCTCACCGGCGCCGGATCGCGCGCATCCACGCCGACCCGCCGACCGTGGCCATCGGGGGCTACACGCTCGTGGGCAAGGCGGGCGACGGTCCGATACCGCCTCCCGTCGCGCCCCGCCGGGTGGGGGATCTCACATGGCTGGATGAACTGCTGTGAGCACGTCCAGGGACAGGAAACTCCTGATGATCGCGTACTACTTTCCGCCGGCGGGAACAGTCGGGGTCTATCGGACGCTCAAGTTTGCGCGCTACCTTCCCGAGTTCGGCTGGAGGCCGTACGTCCTGACCACCGCGAACGGTCGTTTTCCCACCTACGACGAGTCCCTCCTGCGTCTCGTTCCGGCCGGCGTTCCCGTGCACCGCTGCGCCGGCGTCGAGTTCCTGAACGAGGGAACCAACCGGCCGATGCAGGGGATGCGAAGGCGAACCCTCGCATCGCGCATTCACACCCGGCTGTACCTGGCCTGGAACTGGGTGGCGATTCCCGACACGCGCGTTGGCTGGGTGCCGTCTGCGTTCGTGAAGGCGCTGCGTCTGGTCCGGCGCGAAGGCATTGGTCACGTGTACGTTTCGGGAAGCCCATTCTCGTCGTTTCTGATCGCGGCGATGCTGAAGTCCATCACGGGCGTGAAAGTTGCGATCGACTACCGTGACCCGTGGACGCAGAATATCAACTACCCCCGCCGGACGGCGCTGCACCGCTGGATCGACCGCGCGCTGGAGCGCTGGGTGGTGCGCCGGAGCGATCTTGTCATCGCCAACACGTGTTTCAACGACGAGCATATGTTCGGCGAATTCGGGAAGGGAGAGCCGCGGGAGAAGTTCGTGGCCATCCACAACGGCTTCGACGCCGGGGATTTCGCGAATATCGCGCGTGAACGAACCGACAGATTCACGATTACTTATGCGGGTGCCTTCTACTACAGTATTGGCTCGAGCTTCCGGGACAGTGCGGGCGACGATGTCATGAAGACCTACTCGCCGCTCTATTTCTTCGAGGCCCTGGAGTCCTTCTTCCGGCGCCGCCCCGAGGCGAAGGAGCGTACGAGGGTGCGCTTCATGGGGGTGCTGGGGCAGGGCTACGACACGGTGATCGGCGAGCGTGGCCTGGAGACGGTCATCGAGCGTCTCGGCTACGTCGACTACGACGAACACCTGCGGGTGCTCAAGAACTCGGACGCCCTGCTGCTCGTGCTATCTCGCGGAGAGAAGAGCCGGGGCTGGATACCCTCGAAGTTCTTCCAGTACCTCGGAACCGGCAACCCGATTCTCGCGCTGGTCCCGGAAGGCGAAGTGCGTGACATCATCCGCGAGACCCGCGGGGGCATTGCGGTGGAGCCCGATGGCGTGGAAGCCGCGTCGCGGGCCATCGAAGAACTGTACGATTCGTGGGCATCCGGTGCATCGATTGCGCGTCCGGACGCCGGCGCCGCAGCGCGCTACGAGCGGCGGCACCTGACGGAGAAACTGGCCCAGGCTCTGGAACGGGGAAACATCACATGAAGATCAGCATTCTTGGACTCGGTTACGTGGGCTGCGTGTCGGCGGCCTGCTTCGCAAAGAACGGCCACGAGGTCGTCGGTGTCGACGTCAATCCCGCCAAGCGCGAGATCCTGATGTCGGGCCGTTCGCCCGTCGTGGAAACGGATCTCGACGGTATCATCGCGGACGCGATCTCCAGCGGACGGTTGCGTACCGCGGAGTCCGCCGCGGACGCAGTCGCGACGACGGACATCTCGCTTGTCTGTGTCGGCACGCCCAGCCGGCCCAACGCGAGTCTGAACCTGGATTTCGTCGCTCGCGTGTGTGAAGAGATCGGCGAGGCGCTCAGGAAGAAGAAGGAGCGGCACATCGTCTGCGTGCGGAGCACGATGGTGCCGGGAAGCACGGAGGCCGTGGTGATTCCTTCCCTGGAGAAGGGGCTGGGAGGGACGCTGCCGGATCGCGTGCGCGTGGCGGTCAATCCCGAGTTCCTGCGCGAAGGCACGGCCGTCCACGACTTCTTCAACCCGCCCAAGACCGTCGTCGGCGCGAACGACGACGAGACGGCCGCGGCCGTCGTCGATCTGTACGCGGGCATCGAAGCACCCGTGTTCAAGACGGCGATCAAGGTGGCGGAGATGGTGAAGTACGTGGACAACGTATTCCATGCGCTGAAGATCAGCTTCGCAAACGAGATCGGTACCATCTGCAAGTCGGTTGGAGTCGACAGCCACGAGGTCATGCACATATTCACGCAGGACCGGAAACTCAATATCTCCCCCGCGTACCTGAAGCCGGGTTTTGCGTTCGGGGGGTCGTGCCTGCCCAAGGACGTGCGGGCTCTCGTCTATCTGGGGCGCTCCAACGACCTCAACCTTCCTCTGCTCTCGTCGGTGATCCCGAGCAACGACGTGCAGATCGATCGCGCCGCCAACATGATATTCGAGCACGGCAAGAAGCGGCTCGCGTTTCTGGGCATGAGCTTCAAGCCCGGAACGGACGACCTGCGCGAGAGCCCGCTGGTTCGTCTCATCGAAATGTGCCTGGGAAAGGGCTATGACATCCGGATCTTCGACCGGAGCGTATCGCTGGCACGTCTGGTTGGCGCGAACAAGGCCTACATTGAGAAGGAGATTCCACACATCTCCCGCCTCATCGCGACCGATATTGACGAGGTGGTCGCCTTCGCTGAGATCGTGGTGGTGGGGCACCGCTCGGACGAGTTCGCGAAGGCGGTCAGGGGCGCCGGGAACAGGACGGTAATCGACCTGGCGCGTGTGTTCGACGACATCCCGGCGGACGCCGGCTACGAGGGGTTCAACTGGTAGGGAGAGCTAGAAGCGTTCGGTTTCCGGCGCGCGCGATCGTCCGCCCGGATAGAGGCTGAGAAAGCCGTCGTTGTAGCGGACGACGAGGAAGGTCCCGATCAGCAGAGCGACGTTCCGCGCGATCAGGAGCCAGGATGTCGACGCGCCGCCCTCTGCCCCGAAGCACCCGCAGTCGATGGCCATGCCGCGAACGACCGTCGAGGCAATCGCAACCGTGAACACGAGCAGCAGGAGGAAGATCGCGCCCGCCGCCTTGCGCGGCAGGATGCCCAGCACGAGCATGGCACCCGCGACAATCTCGGCCCACGCGACCGACAGCGCGGTGACGTTCGACATCGCGAACGGGATGACCTTGTAGGCGCGGATCGAAACTGCGAACCCGTACGGATTCAGCACCTTGTCCCAGGCGGCGTAGATGAACATCCCGCCAAGAAAGAGGCGAAGCAGCAGATTGAGCTCGCGGCCGGTGAGTATGCGCTTCACTTCGGCACCGTCCCGTCCACCGGGTAACCCGCGGCCACCCAGTGCTCCCAGCCGCCCGGGAACACACGCACGTTCTTGTAGCCGAGGATCTTGAGCTCGGTCGCGAGGTGATCGCTGAAGTCGCATTTCGGGCCGCGGCAGTACACAATGACGGTACCGTCGGTGGGTATCTCGCTCATCAGCGTGTCCAGGTATTCCGGAATACGGTCGTGGGGGATGTTGATCGAGCCGGGGATATGGCCCTGCTCGTATTCCAGCGGGGAGCGGGCGTCGATGATGAACGCGGTTCCCTCGTCCCAGAGGCGCTTCACCTCGGCCAGCGATACCGCGCCGTCGGCCGGGATCCCCGCCGCCGCGGTGTCCGCCGGGACCCCGTACTTGACGGTGGAAACCGGAGCGCCCCTCTGAACCAGCGGGATTCCACCCGAACGCATGGAATTGACGATGACGCCGAGCACCGTGGCCACGACGATGATGACCAGACCGCCTGAGATTTCCGAGATGAAGGACTTCATGGTAAGAGTGGTGCTCGCGAACGAACCCGGCCATGCTAGTCCATGCCGGACCGTGACGCCAGAGGTATCTAACCCCGGAGCACCCGGGCGGGTTCCGGAGTTCTAACGGTATGTGCGGTATCGCCGGAATAGTCAACGCCAGTGAGGGTTCCCGGGTTTCCGAGGCGGACCTTCGCGCCATGTGCGCGGCCATCCGCCACCGGGGGCCGGACGACGAGGGGTTTCACGCGGCTGGCAACGCGGGGATTGGCATGCGGCGTCTGTCGATTATCGACGTGGCCGGCGGACACCAGCCCATCTTCAACGAGGACCGCACCTGCGCCATCGTCTTCAACGGCGAGATCTACAACCATCTGGAAGTCCGCCGCGAGCTGGAGCGCCGCGGGCACCGGTATTCGACGCGCAGCGACTGCGAGACCATCCTCCACGCGTACGAGGAATACGGGGAAGCGTGCGTGACGCACCTGCGCGGCATGTTCGCGATCGCCATCTGGGATGCGCCGCGCCGGCGCCTGTTTCTTGCGCGCGACCGGCTGGGAAAGAAACCGCTCTACTACACCGTTCCATCCGGCGCGGACGGCCGCCTCGTGTTCGCCTCCGAGCTCAAGGCCATTCTCGCCGTTCCCGGAGTGGAGCGAACCGTCGATCACCAGGCGGTTGCCGACTACGCGGCCTGGGGCTACGTACCCGATCCGTTGTCCATCTACCGCGGCATCGCGAAGCTTCCGCCGGCCCACTACCTCGTGTACGAGAACGCTCGCGCGCGCGTGGAGAAGTACTGGGATGTCGAGTATGCGCGCCCGGCGCGGGTGGAGTCCGAGGAGTTCTACATCGGGCGCGCGCTCGAGATCCTCGACGAAGCCGTGCGGATCCGACTGATGAGCGAGGTGCCCCTCGGGGCGTTTCTGAGCGGCGGCACGGATTCGTCCGTCGTCGTTGCGCTCATGGCCCGCCACACATCGGGTCAGGTCAGGACGTTCTCGATCGGCTTCGAGGAGGAACGCTACAACGAGCTTCCGTACGCACGCCGCGTGGCGGAGCATTTCCGGACCGAGCACCACGAAGAGATCGTCCGGCCGGACGCCGAGCGCGACGTCGTCGGGCTGGTGAAGCAGTTCGACGAGCCCTTCGCCGACTCGTCGATGATTCCGACGTACTACGTGTCGAGACTGGCCCGGCGCCACGTGACGGTGGCGTTGTCCGGAGACGGCGGCGACGAGCTGTTCGCCGGGTATCTGCGCTACGTCGATCCGGGATCGGTACGCGTTGCGAACCGCTTTCCCGCGCTACTGCGCAACGCGCTGTTCGGACCGCTGGCGCGCCTCATGCCCCCGGGTGCCCGCGGCATCGACCGGCTTCGCGACATGATGGGGAGCGAGGACGACCAGTACGCGCGTCGCATGACGGGAGGGTTGTCGC